>CAMPHX010000058.1 GCA_946886085.1 uncultured Flavobacteriales bacterium
ATGTTTAATGTGAAAGAAACCAGAAGAAAGATAGCCGATAAATTGATAGCAGAATATAAATATTGTTACTAAATTTGCCATTTTTTAAAGCTATTCTTTTGATAAATTTATACATAGAGCAAACTCATAAAACCCCTGAAATTGATTTTAATCTTTCTTCCGGAAAGATGTCAATCTCAGGGGTATCTGTGCCTGAAAATGCTCACGAATTTTATTTTCCGGTAATTGAGTGGCTTCAAAAAAATATAGCTGAATTTGGTTGTGAAAACTGTGAATTAGATTGCAAAATCAGCTATCTTAACACTAGTTCCCTACAGTTTTTAGGAGACATTTTCTTTTTAGTAGATAGTTTAAAATCTAAAATTTCTGAAAAAGCAATTAGTATTAATTGGTATTACGATTCTTATGATAGTGATATGAAAGAAACAGGTGCGGATTTTAAAGATATTATTGATATCAATTTCAACCTCAAAGAAGTAAAGATTACCTAACCATCTCTGCAAATCTATCCTCATTAATAATTTCTACACCTAAGTCTTGGGCTTTTTGCAGTTTGCTTGGCCCCATATTCTCTCCGGCAACAACATAACTTGTTTTTTTAGAAATAGAACCAGAAACTTTTCCACCATTTTGTTCAATAGTATGTTTTAGTTCATCTCTCGAAAATAAACTAAAAACTCCGGAAACAACAAAGGTTAACCCCTCTAATTTGTTGGTGGTATTAGCTAATTGCTCTTCCGAAAGTGAAAATTGTAAGCCTTTTTCTTTTAACTGATTAATGAGTGTTTGATTGGTTTCATTAGCAAAAAACTGAATGATACTTTCAGCAATTTTATCACCTATTTCATCTGCGACCATTAATTCTTCTATAGTAGCATTGGCGATATTTTCAATATTTTTAAAATGTTTAGCTAATTTTTTAGCAACTGTTTCACCAACATAGCGAATGCCAATGGCAAATAATACCCGCTCAAAAGGTACTTCTTTACTTTTATCTAATCCGCTTAAAATATTTTGTACTTTTTTTTCTTTAAATCCTTCTAATGCAAATAGTTGTTCAAAAGTAAGTTCGTATAAATCAGCACTATTTTTAATTAAGTTTTGATCTACCAATAAATCTATGGTTTCTTCGCCCAAACCATCAATATTCATGGCTTTTCGGCTGATAAAATGCGTAATCTTCCCTTTAATTTGTGGCGGACAACCCCATTCGTTTGGACAGAAATGTTTTGCATCGCCTTCTGTTCTTACTAGTTCTGTATTACATTCCGGACAATGGGTAATGTATGTTACAGGTTCAGAAAAAATATCTCGTTGAGTAGCTTCAACACCTACAATTTTAGGAATAATTTCTCCACCTTTTTCTACTAAAACGGTATCGTTTATTCTAATGTCGAGTTTTTCAATTTGGTCGGCATTGTGCAACGAAGCTCTTTTTACTGTAGTTCCTGCTAATAATACAGGCTTTAAGTTGGCTACAGGTGTAATCGCACCTGTTCTTCCTACTTGATAGGTAATTTCTAATAATTTTGTTTTGGCTTGCTCCGCTTTAAATTTATAAGCAATAGCCCATTTTGGTGATTTAGCTGTCATACCCAGCTCTTGCTGTTTATCATAGCTATTTACTTTAATAACTACGCCATCTATATCAAAATCTAAATCGTGTCGGGCTTTATCCCAATAGTTGATAAACTCAAAAATTTCATCAACGGAATTACATTTAGCAATAAACTTTTTCTCTGACAAAGGCACTTTGAACCCCCATTCTTTCGCTTTTTTTATGGCTTCCAAGTGTGTGTTAAAAGGTAAGTTGTCTCCCAATACAAAATATAAATACGAATCTAATTTACGCTGAGCAACAATAGAAGAATCTTGCATTTTTAATGTTCCAGATGCTGTATTTCTAGCATTAGCATAAAGTTGTTCGCCAATTTCTTCTTTTTCTTTATTGAGTTGTTCAAATACTTTTTTAGGCATAAAAACTTCGCCTCTAATTTCAAATTCATCAGGAAAGTCGCCTTTTAATTGCAAAGGAATGGAACGAATAGTTTTTACATTTTCGGTAATGTTATCTCCCTGAAAGCCATCACCACGAGTTACTGCCTGAAATAATTTGCCATTTTTATAGGTAATACCAATAGCAACACCATCGTATTTCAATTCGCATACATATTCTATGTCACCATCCACCAATTTTTTAATTCTATTTTCAAAATCGGCAATTTCTTCTTTGCTGTAACTGTTACTCAAAGAGAGCATGGTATACTTATGTTTTACCGTTTCAAAATTTTTAGTAATACTTCCGCCAACACGTTTGGTAGGTGAGTTTTCATCAGTAAACTGCGGGAATAGACTTTCTAATTTTTGTAATTCTTCTAACAACATATCGAATTCGTAATCGCTAATGGTTGGATTAGAAAGTACGTAGTAATTATAGTTGTGTTGATTAATTGCTGTTGATAAATCTTTTATTTTTTGTTGAGCTTCTTGTTCAGTCATTTTAGTTGAAAAGATGATGAGTTTATAAGGTTAATTTTTTTAGAATAAAGCTTACATTTCTTTAACTCCGAAATTAAAAAAAATACGTTTATCATTTGGTAATTTTACAAAACTATTTTTTGGATTATGGATGCATTGGAACAAGGTAAAAACTATTTTGAAAATGACAATTTTAGTGAAGCGTTAATTAGCTTTACTCAATATTTAACGGAACATATTAATCATGCAGATGCGTTGTTTTTTAGAGCAATATGCCACCGAAAATTAGGTGATTACAAAAGCTCCATCATAGATTTTACGGCAGTATTAAAAAAATTACCCGAAGAAGCTACTATTTATAGCGAAAGAGGGGTTTCTTATTTTCATAATAAACAAATTGATTTATCTTTAAAAGATATGGATAAGGCGGTGGAGTTGGAGCCACAAAAAGCTTATCGTTATTCCAGCAGGGCTTTTATTAAAGCGTATAAAGATATCGAGGGGGCTATTGCAGATTATAAAAAAGCGATAGAAATAGATCCAAAAGATGAAATTTCTTTTAATAATTTAGGATTGTTGGAAGAAAATTCCGGTAGATATAAAGAAGCTCAGGAACACTATAAAAAATCGAACGAAATTATTGGTTACGACCCTGAAAAGCGACAACAAAAAGATGAACAAGAAGAAATACCAACTACGTCTAGTGAGCAACCCACATTTGGAAGTGTATTTGCCAGTGTATTTACTTCTAATGCTGCCCGTAAGGATTTTTGGGATTTTGTAAAAAAGATTTTTGGAAAGGGTTAATTAGCTTGTTTGTAATAATACTTGAGATTTCCGTATTCACGGGAATTATGCATAGAGAGTAGGTATCACTTAACAAATTACCTTGCACCAAACAACTTTAACGTCATTTCTGAAAATAATAAGGAACGAATTATTTGTCAGGAATCTCAAAATAAAAACTGTAAATATTAATTTTTCCTTTCCTGCTCCAACTGAACACTTACGCTATCAATATGTCCGCCAAGGGGAACGTTGAGTTTAGAAACTTTGATTTTGATTTTATCTATGGTAGGAAACTCAGCAAAAAGTGCATTAATACAACGCTGAGAAACGTGTTCTAAAATTTTAGACGGAATCGCCATCTGTTGTTTAATAACCTGAAAAACGGCTTGATAATTTACTGTGTCGTGGATGTTGTCGGTTTGCGAAGGAGTAGTTAAATCTACATCCAACTCCACATTCACTAAAAAGTTGGTACCAATAGCAGTTTCTTCTTTAAAGCAACCATGATAAGCATAAATCTTTATTCCTTCAACAAATATTTTTCCCATAGTTATTAGTTTGTCGGTTCTCGGTTTAATAGTTGACTGTAAAACTGTGAACTGTTAACCGAAAATCATTAACAATACATACAATTTCAAATCTCTAATTTCTAATTCGCAATCTTCTCTATTCCCACATCAATCCTTCTCAAGGTTTCTTCTTTACCTAACAACGCACAAATTTCAAACATAGAAGGACCCATTCCCATTCCGGTTACCAACACTCTAAAGTTAGGCAACACCGCTCCAAAACCCAATCCTTTTTCTTCTATAAAGCTTTTAAAAGCTACTTCAATATTTGCAGCATTAAAATCTACAATATTTTCTAAAACAGTTCTTAGTTCTTTAATGATTTCAGGTGTTTCAGGCTTCCATTTTTTGTTTACGGTTTGCTCATCATAAGTGGTTGGAGCAACAAACAAATAGTCTTCAGCCAACAAATCATTGATAAAAACGGCTCTTTCTTTCATTAATCCGCAATATTGCGTTAAAAAACTATTGCTAGGCATAACAAAACCTTTTTCTGCAAGCAATGGTTTAACAAAAACTGCTAGCTCTTCATTAGATTTACTTCTTAAATATTGGGCATTGAACCATCTGGTTTTTTCGGGGTCGAATTTTGAACCTGATTTACCTACTTTTTCTAATGAGAAAGCTTGAATTAACTCTTCCATAGAAAAAATTTCTTGTGTAGTTCCAGGATTCCATCCTAATAATGCCAACATATTGATAAAAGCATCAGGGAAATAACCACTTTCTCTGTAGCCCGAAGAAATTTCTCCCTCAGGAGATGTCCATTGAATGGGGAAAACAGGAAACCCTAATCTGTCGCCATCACGTTTGCTTAATTTACCGTTACCATCAGGTTTTAAAATTAACGGCAGGTGAGCAAATTGAGGCATTACCTCTTCCCAACCTAAATATTGGTATAACAACACGTGTAAAGGACCGGATGGCAACCATTCTTCACCTCTAATTACATGGGTAATTTTCATTAAATAATCATCCACAATGTTTGCCATGTGGTAAGTAGGCATGCCGTCAGACTTGTACAATACTTTATCATCTAAATTAGTTGTTTGCACTACTACCCAACCTCTAATTAAGTCCTTAAATTTTACCTCTTCGTTTCGAGGGATTTTAATTCTAACCACATAAGGTTCGTTGTTGTCCAATCTTTTTTGTACTTCCTCAGCAGAAAGAGAAAGCGAGTTTTTCATAGAATTTCGGGTGTTGATATTGTATTGTGGTGCAGCAACACCTGCTTTTTTTAGGTTCTCGCGCATTTCTTCCAATTCTTCGGGAGTATCAAAAGCATAATAAGCATGACCTGATGCTAATAATTGATCAACATATTTTTTATAAATTCCGGCTTCTTTTCTTTCGGACTGACGGTAAGGACCATACTCTCCGCCAACTCCAACACCTTCATCAATTTTTAAACCGCTCCATTTCAATGCTTCAAGAATATAATCTTCGGCACCTTTTACATAGCGGGTTTGGTCGGTATCTTCAATACGCAACAAAAAATCGCCACCGTGTTTTTTGGCAAACAAATAATTATACAATGCTGTTCTAACACCTCCAATGTGTAAAGGTCCTGTCGGACTTGGGGCAAATCTTACTCTAACTTTTCTTTCCATTTGGCTAAAAATTTAAGCTGCAAAATTAATATTTATAGCGTAAGAAAAGCGTATAAAATAAGATAAAAAAGAACGGGTTATTTTGGTGTTAGTGAAGTTGTTTTGATTGGTGTTGAGTTTTAGGGATGATAAATAATATAATTTAAAAAGTTACACCGCCATACTTACGAGCGTAATGCGTAATATGTTTTTACGTTTGCTTACCATAATGCCTGTACCGTGTTTTTTCTTTGGGGCAAACAATTGGGTTTCTAACAAATACTGCTGGATTTCTTGTTGAATTTTTTCTAAATCAAAAGCTTCGGGAGAAGTTTCTACCACTAAACTATAAACTGACACTTGTTTTTTTATTAATCCCCACCATTTGCTAACAGTATGAGTTTGTAGTTCGTTCAGCAAAACAGGGTCATCGGTGTCGGCTTTCAGTTTTTTGTTATAGGCTAATTTTCGTGCTGCTGTTTTGGCTTGCTCGTTCAATTTTTTAGAAGATTTAGAAGAAGTACTCACTAAAATTTGTTGTTCAAGCGTGTTTTGCAAGTCATTTTTTACTTTGTAAATATGAATGTGTTTTGGTTTTTCAGTTGTTTTGTTTGCAGTTGTTGGGGTAGGAATTTTTGTATCAGCAACTACCTCGTTTCCTTTGTAAAAAATGCCTCTGGAAAAAACATTGGTTGCCCAAACGGTTCCTCCGTCATAAGTAAAAGCAATACCGTGTTTTTTATAATTCTCTGTCAACATGTTTTCATGATGACCAGGAGAGCCTTTCCACTGATTAAAAGCCGTTAATGCCATATTTTTGGCTATTTCTACATAGTTGTTGCCATAAAAACTGAAGTTGTACAAACAATTTTCTCCACCTGAGCTAATATATACTTCTTTATCTGCGGCAGCAAAATCTACTCTTTCACTCGGGTAATTTCCGGTAGAATATGGAGTTAGGTTGTTAAGTGTTATGTCTTCTCTATGGGTTAAATCTCCGGCTGCTTTCATGTATATATTATGGTTCCTAGCAGCTATCCACATAATTTCATCAAAATCTAGTGTTTGTTTTCGTTGTTGTTTTCTGTAGTTATTTAACAAGTGGTGAAACTCAAAAGCAGCTAATCGTTCTATTTTAGCAATAGAATCGTTTTCTATTTCTTTAAGGATATTATCTAAATCGTTAATGGTGTTTTTTTGGGCATTACCAATTTGTAGCAAACAGGTGATAAACCCAATTATTAATAGGAAAGATTTCATAAGCCGAGAAATTATTGTGTGAAATACTAAACAAAAAACTTAATGATAGTTAAAATATTGTTAGAGAAGAAAAATTAATCAAAATATTAGTTTCAACTTAAATAATAACCTGAAAAATACTAAAGCTAACTGAATGAGCAAAAGTATCAACTCACTGATAAAAAGGGTTTTATAAAGATTGTGAAATAAAAAAAGCATTAAAAATGTTTCTACATTTTTAATGCTTTTTTTATTAAAGTGTTAGATGAAGTTAATGGTTAAAGTATGCAATCTATTTTGTCTCCTTCAGCCATTAATTGGTCATTAGTGTATTTTCCTTCGTCAATAGCTTTATCAATGGCATCGTTAAATTTGTCAATTTCATCATTTAGTGCATCATATTCTGCATCAGATAAATGATCTGAATTATCAAGTTGATTGTATAAGTCGCAAAGACAAGTTGCTGCACTAACTAGTTCAGATGCATCACATTTTTTACTATTGTTAGTCTCGCCACAAGAAGCTAAGAAGATGGCCACAAAAGAACCTAGGATTAATATTTTTTTCATAACATATTGATTTTAAGTTTAGACAAATATATAA
>CAMPHX010000059.1 GCA_946886085.1 uncultured Flavobacteriales bacterium
AGATAGAATAGTATCTTTGTTACATCTTTTTTTTTAAGATAACTAGAGACAATATGTTCAATTTGCAGAGAATAAAGCGATGAACTTTTAAATATAACGTAACAAATTAATATATGGGGTGTAGTGGATGTAGCACAGGAAGAGGTTGTGGAACTTCTTCATCTGGCTGTAGCAGTAAGTCGGGAGGTTGTAATAAATTAAATGTAACCAATTGGCTTAATGACATAGAATTACCTTTCGGACAGGAACCATTCGACTGTGTTGAAGTTCGATTTAAAAATAACCGGAAAGAATTTTTTAGAAATACTGACAAACTGAGTTTAAATGTTGGTGATGTGGTTGCTGTTGAAGCAGCTTCGGGTCATGATATAGGAACGGTTTCATTAGCCGGAGAATTGGTGAAAAAACAAATGCGTAAGCACAAAGTAGATTTAGATTCTAAAGAAATTCTTAAAATTTACCGCTTGGCAAATGATGGTGATGTTAAAAAATGGATAACTGCTCAAAAAAGAGAAGAAGATACCATGTTTAAAGCCAGAACCATTGCTATTGCCTATGGCTTGCAGATGAAAATTAGCGATGTAGAATATCAAGGAGATAATTCAAAAGCTATTTTTTATTATACAGCAGAAACAAGAGTTGACTTTAGAGAACTGATTAAAAAATTAGCCGAGGAGTTTAAAATCCGTATTGAGATGAAGCAAATTGGCGTTCGTCAGGAAGCCAGTAGGTTAGGAGGGATTGGCTCTTGCGGAAGAGAATTATGTTGTTCTACTTGGTTAACAGATTTTAGGTCTGTTTCTACTTCAGCAGCACGTTATCAGCAACTTTCGTTAAATCCTGAAAAACTGGCGGGACAATGCGGAAAACTTAAATGTTGCTTAAATTATGAGTTGGATGCTTATACCGATGCGCTAAAATTATTTCCGGATACCAGCATTAACTTAAAGACTAAAAAAGGTGAAGCTTTTTACAGAAAGATGGACATTTTTAGCAATACACTTTGGTATTCTTACAAAGATGATCCTGTTCGTTTTATTGAGATGAAACTTGATAGAGTAAACGAGATTATTGCGATGAACAAAAAAAGTGAGTTTCCTGAAGATTTAGCCATGTATATGGAAATTAAAGAGGAAGTTAAAAAGCCTGATTACGAAAATGTTGTCGGACAAGATTCTTTAACTCGTTTCGATAAACCAAAAGGCAATAACAACAGAAACAAAAACAAGCGAAGAAAAAAAGGTGGAAAGCCCAACAACCAACAACATGCTAATAATAATCGACCAAACAATAAAAGAGATTAACTACTATTCATGCCGCAATTATTAAAAATAACCAGTATAATTAGTTTAATTTTTTTAATGGCTTCGTGTACCGATAATACGGTGTATGATGAGTATATTGCTATAGATAATGCCAATTGGAAAAAAGAAAATGTTGCCACTTTTGAGTTTGAAGCTAAAGACACATTACATCCTCATAATATTTATATAAACATCAGAAATAAAGGTAATTATGCGTATAGCAATTTGTACTTATTTATTACTATAAATGGACCAAGCGGAGATTTTTCTAAAGATACCGTAAATTGTGTTATTGCTGATAATAGAGGTAAATGGAAGGGGAAAGGTATTGGTGATTTGTGGGATTATCAGCAGCCTTATTTAGGAAATGTAAAGTTTGCAAAAAAAGGAATTTATACGGTTTACCTCGAACAAGCCATGCGTGTTGAAGATGGATTAAATGGAATATCAGATATTGGTTTGAAAGTTGAGAAAATAGAAACCGATAAATAGGTATTTTGTAAGTCCATGAGCGTTTTTTTTAAACATATTTTTATTATTGTTTCCTTGTTGTTTTTATCGGCTGAGTTAGTCGCTCAAAAAAAGCAAAAAGAAACCGTTTATAAATCGGAATATGAAGATGTTACCAAAAACACTTACAACAAAAAACTACTCTCACTTTCTGAAAAACAACCTCCTAAACATATTGACTATAAAGGCCCTGAAATAACAACCGGAGCAACTTTTTTGTTTGGAGTTACTCCTTTAGAAAGAGCTTTTCCAACAGCTTATCCTGAAAATCATTATTTGCCTTATTATTTCTCATCAAAAGCGTATAAATGTCCAACAGCGTTGAGCTTGTTAAAATATTACCAACCCATCATTGATAGGGAATTAGAAAAACATCAACTACCAAAAGAGTTGAACTTAGTGCCTTTGGTATGTTCGGCCTTTAATCCAACATCAAAAAATGGTATTGGTGGTGAAGGTTTTTGGCATTTAACTTATCCTCAGGCGGTAAAATACGGTTTGCGGGTAGATGAATTAGTTGATGAAAGAAGAGATTTTGAAAAAGCTACTTTTGCTGCGGTAAGTAATATCAAGCAATTGTACGAATTGTATCAAAATTGGGAACTTACTTTGGCAGCTTATTCTTGTGGAGTAGTAAATGTAAATAAGGCAATTTTGCGTTCGGGAAAGAAAGATTACAAATCGCTTTATAATTTGTTACCTACAGAAACGAATGAATTTGTAAATGCGTTTACAGCAATGGTTTATATTGTTAATTATGATGATTATGAGGTGGTTAAACTAAAGCCTAAATTCGATAAAGACACTTTGGTTTTAGAAAGAAAACTTCAGGTTAAAGCGTTGGAAGATGTTATAGGTTTTGATAAAAATCAGTTTGAGTTTTTTAATCAGGTTTTAAATTTTGATAAAGCCATTTTACCGGCAAATTATCCCTTATATTTTGCTAAAGCAGATAAAAAGAAAATTATTGAAATGAAGGATAGTATTTATTTTTATCAGGATTCGATATTGAATAAACCTAAACCTATTGAAATTCAAAAAGACACAGAATACATTCCGGATTTTGATGGAGAACCTATTGTTTATGTGGTAAAATCGGGAGATGTATTGGGTTTAATTGCCGAAAGACATAAAGTTTCTGTTGCTGAATTACAAAGTTGGAATAACCTCAGAGGAACAAGAATAGATATCGGACAAAAATTAAGTATTTACGGAGAACGACAAGCAGCACCGGAACCTGTGGCTGAAGAAAAGAATGAAGCAAAACCAGAAACACCTAAAAATACTATTTTTTCAAGTGGAGATTACACCATATACACTGTAAAATCGGGCGATAATTTATGGCTAATTGCTAAAAACTATCCGGGGATTTCTGCTGATGACATTATGAAATTCAATAATATTGATGCAAATTTAAATATTGGTCAACAATTAAAGATTCCGAAGAAATAACACCTCAAGAAACAATGCCAAAAGCTAAAATTGTTTCGCCACTTCTTACGTTGACAACGTTGGTAGCAGTATTTCTTTTGCTTTTTTTGGTCATGTTTGTTTTTCCGGCTGATGGAATTAAAGTAGGAAAATACGAATTGCAATTTCCTACTCCCAATGAGTTTTTTGGCATAGAAAATAAGTCAGACAGTATAGAAAATTATGAAAAAGATTTAGCCCTATTGTTTGATGATTCTACCATGGTAAAAGAAAAAATATCGCAAATTGATTCTACCATTATCAAACAAAAATTAGACTCATTAGCAGCCTATAGAAAAAAACTCCAAGTTACTGATAAGTCTATACCTGCTTTGCATCGTTTTTTTGAAGCCTTAGAGAATGCTCAGAAAAAGAAAGTGCGTATCATGCATTATGGTGATTCTCAAATTGAAGTAGATAGAATAACTTCGTATATCAGAAATGAATTACAAACTAAATTTGGTGGTATTGGAGTAGGGCTTTTTCCTGTAGTTGATATTGCTCCAAAAATGAGTGTAAACATTAGCTATTCTGAAAATTGGCAACGTTATGCAGGTTACGGAGCAAAAGATTCTACTATAACACATCAGCGATACGGACCGCTAATTAGTTTTAGCAGGTTTGCTCCAATACCTCAGACTACTTTTTTAGATGAACTTCCTGATAATGAAGCATGGATTAAGATTAATAAACCTAAAGCATCTTACGGAAAAACAAAACAATATACCCAACTAAAAATAATGCTCAGCAATATGGTAACTTATGTAGATTACGAAATTATTGTTGATGGAACAGTGGCTAAAGAAGGCAAGTTAGCTCCTAATTCTCCTTTTGAGGTAATTACAACTAATTTTAAATCTACTCCCGAAGAAATTTTAATCAATTTTAAAGGTAAAGATAGTCCGGATGTGTATGCACTTTCATTAGAAGGAAATACTGGAGTGGTAATGGATAATATTCCGCTAAGAGGTTCGTCAGGAACAATTTTTACTAAGCTCGACAGAACTTTAATGGCAAACGCTTTTGCACATCTTTCACCAGATTTAATTATTCTGCAATTTGGAGGAAATGTAATGCCTTATATCAAATCAGAAAAAGAGTGTGAAGACTATGGGAATTGGTTTAAATCTCAAATAAATTTTATTAAAAGAAACAATCCAAAAGCAGCTATAATGGTTATTGGCCCGAGTGATATGTCTATTAAGGAAAAAACAACTTACGTTACTTACCCTATGTTAGAAGGAGTGAGAGATGCGTTAAAAGATGCTGCACTTTCAACAGATTGTATTTTTTGGGATATGTATGAAGTGATGGGCGGTAAAAACTCTATGCCCGATTGGGTAAATGCAGAACCACCGTTGGCAGCTTCCGATTATACACACTTTACGCCTAAAGGAGCAAAAAAGATTGCTGAGGAGTTTTATAACAAACTTACCGAAATGTATGTAGATTATAAGCTAGACGAGCCTCTTAATCCGTAACTTTGTTTTTATGAACAACAACCGACTTACAGATACAATTTGTGCTATTTCTACGCCTCCAGGTGTTGGTGCCATAGCTATTATACGACTTTCCGGGCCGGATGCCATTAATATAGCGAATACTGTTTTTCATGGGAAAGATTTACTAAAAGTACCATCTCATACCATCCATTTTGGAACAATAAGAGAAAACGATAAAATTATTGATGAGGTATTGGTAAGTATTTTTAAAGATAAGAAATCCTTTACAGGCGAAAATGCTGTTGAAATATCAACTCATGGTTCACCTTATATTCAGCAGCAAGTATTACAATTATTATTGAAAAAAGGAGCTAAACATGCTCAACATGGTGAGTTTACCATGCGCGCTTTTCTTAATGGTAAAATGGATTTATCTCAAGCTGAGGCGGTTGCTGATGTTATTGCTGCCAATTCTGAAACTGCACATCAATTGGCAATGGAGCAAATGCGTGGAGGTTTTAGTAATGAAATTAAAAAACTGAGAGAAGAGTTGATACATTTTGCTTCATTAATTGAGTTGGAACTCGATTTTAGTGAAGAAGATGTGGAGTTTGCCAACAGGCAGCAACTGAAAGATTTAGTAACTAAATTACACGAAGCACTTCATCAACTAATACAATCGTTTAATGTTGGTAATGTTATAAAAACAGGCGTTCCCGTAGCCATTGTTGGCGAACCGAATGTGGGAAAATCTACCTTACTAAATGCGTTGCTGAATGAGGAAAGAGCCATAGTTTCTGATATTGCAGGAACTACAAGAGATGTGATTGAAGATGAGCTGAATATTAAAGGCATTAATTTTAGGTTTGTAGATACAGCAGGAATTAGAGAAACTACCGACCAAATTGAGTCGCTAGGAATAAAAAAATCGTATGAAAAAATTGATCAAGCCTTAGTGGTATTGCTGATGGTTGATGCGGTAACTATTTCGAAAGAAAAGTTGCAAAATGATGTGGCAAAAATTAGAGAACGCATTAGTAACAAGCAGAAAAAAATGTTTGTTATTGCCAATAAAATAGACCAAGGCAACGAACAAGAAGTGTTACAAAAATTTGAAGGGATAGATGATGTGGTTTTTATTGCAGCTAAAGACAATAAAAATGTAGAAGAAATTACGAATAAACTTTATACAAGTGTTGCTGAAGGGTTGGTAAATACTAATGATACGGTGGTTACCAATGCTCGTCATCATGAGGCGTTATCTCAAGCAAATGACTATTTGTTAAGAGTTTTAGAAGGCTTAGACCAACAAATTACAGGAGATTTCTTGGCTATGGATATTCGCCAGGCTCTTTTCCATTTAGGACAAATTACAGGAGAGATATCAACTGATGACCTGTTAGATAACATCTTTAGTAAATTTTGTATCGGGAAATAAAATTTTAAAATGAAGTGTAGAACATGTAAAAACGCATTCTGGTTCAAATTAAATAAAAATGAAAAATAAAGAACAAATAGTTATCTATAAGACAGAAGATGGGCAAACTCAAATAGATGTCCAGCTTCAAGAAGAAACTGTTTGGCTGACTCAGGCACAATTGGTTGATTTATTTGAAAGAGATCAATCTGTGATTTCAAGACATCTTAATAATATTTTTAAAGAAAAAGAATTAGATAAAGATAGCAATATGCATTTTTTGCATATTGCTAATTCAGATAAGCCTGTAGCCTGTTATAATCTTGATGTTATTATCTCTGTTGGGTATCGTGTAAAATCGAAAAGAGGAACACAATTTCGTATTTGGGCAAATAAAGTATTAAAAGATTTCTTAGTAAAAGGATACGCTTTAAATGAAAAAAAGTTAAAGGAGGCACAACAACAATTTTTGGCATTACAAAAAAGTATTAAATTGTTAGAAAATGTAGTTAACCAAAAACAATTAAATTCAGATGAAGCAACAAGCTTACTCAAAGTAATTACAGAATATTCTCACGCATTAAATTTGTTGGATCAGTACGACCATCAAAAACTTACTATACAGAAAAAAGAAGATAAGAGAATAAATAAACTAACGTACAAAGAAGCTATTGAGCAAATAAAAATATGGAGAGATAGTCATAATGGGGGAGCATTATTTGGTAACGAAAAAGATGCTTCATTTAAAAGTTCGTTAGAGACTATCTACCAAACTTTTGATGGCATTGATTTATACCCAAGTATAGAAGAGAAAGCAGCTAACTTACTTTATTTTGTGGTTAAAAATCACTCTTTTTCGGATGGGAATAAAAGAATTGCGGCAGGATTATTTGTATTTTTCTTAGATAAAAACAGGAAATTATATAATCTAGATGGTAGTAAAATTATTGCTGATAATGCTTTAGTTGCAATAACTATTATGATTGCAGAAAGTAATACAGAAGAAAAAGATGTGATGATTAAATTGATATTAAATTTAATGATAACTAATTAAAAATATATCATTGTTCTAAAAGA
>CAMPHX010000060.1 GCA_946886085.1 uncultured Flavobacteriales bacterium
ATAAAAATTCTACTGCATGATTAAATCCACATTTCTATGCTTGCTGTTGAGCTTGAACTGACAAAGAAGTCACCTCTACCAAACAAAATAGTGTAAAAAGCCTGTTAAATAATTTCATAATTTGTTGTTTTTATAACATTTAGATTAAAATTTCGTTGTGCGAATTTAATTACTGAAAATAAAAATACAAAACAGATAAGGTATTTGTAAATTACAAAAACCTATTGAAAATCATAATCCTAAAAATAAAAGTTAGATGCATTTAAAATAATCAAAAGGTTCTAAACAATCTTTGCATTGGTAAAGTGCTTTGCAAGCAGTAGAACCAAACTGACTTTTTAGTTCAGTATTTTTTGAACCACATTGAGGACATTGAACTTCTTTAGGTTCGGAACCAAATAATACACCTTTATCTTGAGTACCCTTTACAGGAGGAGCAATACCATAATCTTTAAGTTTTTGCATGGCTGCTTCGCTCATCCAATCGGTTGTCCAAGCAGGGGTATAAACCATTTTAATTGCTGCATTCTCAATGCCATTATCATGAAGTGTTTTTAAGATATCATCTTCAAACATTTTCATAGCAGGACAGCCCGTGTAAGTGGGAGTAATAGTTATTTCTACTTTGTCAGAAAGCACCTCCACTTTCCGTAAAACTCCTAATTCTTCAATGGTTATTACAGGAATTTCTGGGTCTGGAATTTGAGCTATCATATCCCAAATAGCTTGTTCTGTATATTTTTCTTTCAAATTCATACCTTAAAAATACTACACAAACTACCAAGTAGCATCAGGGTAGGTTCTTTGCAAGTATTGCATGTCGGTAAGTAAATGACCTAAATATTCTGAGTGCATTCCTTTTAATCTACCGGTTTGCATGTAATCGTCTTTTGGTCTTTCTAGTGTGGCTCGTTGTAGGACTTCGTTAATAGTGCTATCCCAATTTTTTTTCACTTCATTCAAATCTACTGCAATACCTGCTTTAATTAAGAGGTCATCTACTTCATTCATCTCAAACAAATCACCTGTAAACATCCATAAATCATCAAATGATTGTTGAATTTTTTGATGACTTTCTTCAGTTCCATCACCCAAACGTACTACCCACTCCCCTGTATGACGTAAGTGATAGGCTATTTCTTTAATAGATTTTGCCGCATGAGCAGCAATAGTTTCATCTTTACTATTTTTTAATGCTGTATATAAATGATACAAAAAAGCATCATGTAAAAAATTTCTAGCAATAGTATCACCAAAGTGTCCATTAGGTCTTTCTGAAAGTAAGGTGTTGAAATATTCTCTTTCACTTCTTCTAAAAGCTAAATCATCTTCTGTTTTGCCTTTGCCTTCTAAATTAGCAGCATAAGTCAACATGGTTCTTGCTTGACCGAATAAATCTAATGAAATGTTGGTTAGTGCAATATCTTCTTCTAATGTTGGTCCATTGCTACACCATTCTGCCATCCTCTGACCTAATATTAAACTAGAATCTCCTAATCTTAAACAGTAATTTATTAATGCGTCTTGTTGTGTCATTTTAATTAAAAGTTTGAGGTTTGAGGTTTAACGATACAATATGAAGCAACGTTAAACTTCAAACATTTTTATATATGCTTTGCTCCCTCTGGCATTACGTAATGCGTAGGATGTCTGTAAATTTTATCATCCGAAGGATCAAAAAATGAATCACTATCTTCTGGTAATGATGAAACGATTGCATTAGAAGGTACTACCCAAATACACGTTCCTTCATTTCTGCGAGTGTATAAATCTCTAGCATTTTGTAATGCCATTTCTTTATCTGTTGCATGTAAACTTCCTGCATGTTTATGAGGTAATCCTGGTTTGCTTTGTACAAAAACTTCCCAAACATCACCTTGATTATCTTTAATTTGTTCACTCATGATTTATCTTATTTTTTTATAATTTTTCTTTAACTAATTACGCCACCATTTGTTTAGCTTTTTGTTTTTGAGCATAAGCCAACGCAGCTTCTCTTACCCATTTGCCATTATTATGAGCTCTTTTGTGATGCTCTAAACGTTGCTTATTACAAGGTCCATTACCTTTTACTACGTTCCAAAACTCATCCCAATCAATTTTACCGTAATCATAATGACCTGTTTCTTCATTCCACTTCAAATCAGGGTCAGGGATGGTTAAACCTATTACTTCTGCTTGGTGAACTGTTTTATCGATAAACTTCTGACGCAATTCATCATTGGTTTCACGTTTTATTTTCCATTTCACACCATTTCCTAAGTTGGGAGAATCAGCATCATGCGGTCCAAACATCATTAATGATGGCCACCATAGTCTGTTTAGTGCATCTTGAGCCATAGCTTTTTGTTCAGGTGTTCCTTTTGCCATGTGGGCAATAATTTCATACCCTTGTCTTTGGTGAAAACTTTCTTCTTTGCAAATTCTTACCATTGCTCTAGCATAAGGTCCGTAAGAAGTTCTTTGTAAAGATACCTGATTAACAATAGCAGCACCATCTACTAACCAACCCACAGCTCCCATATCTGCCCAAGTTAATGTTGGGTAATTGAATATGCTCGAATATTTCGCTTTTTCAGTCTGTAATTCTTCAATAAACTCATCTCTGCTTTTTCCCAACGTTTCGCCAGCTGCATACAAATATTGTCCGTGTCCGGCTTCATCCTGAATTTTTGCCAACAACACTACTTTAGCTCTTAATGTAGGAGCTCTCAATACCCAATTTCCTTCTGGCTGCATACCAATCACTTCCGAATGAGCATGTTGGGAAATTTGACGTTGTAAATGTTTTCTATATTCTTCAGGCATCCAATCTTTAGGTTCTATCTTAATTTCTGCATCAATTTTTGCCTGAAACGCTTCTAATTTTTGTTGTTCATCCATATTGTTATATGTGTTTGTATTTGGTTGCCCAAATTTAATGAAAAAATAATCAACAAATAGCTGATTTTTGTCAGTTGAAGATTTTTTTAACGAATTCACTAATCTTTTAGCAATTTCATTTAGTCTCTCATTTTTACAACCTGAGTTCGATTATTCTTTTGAAATAATATTACTTTTGTCCGAATTAAAATGAAAAACAGAAAGAATGAGTCATTTCCATACCCTAAAAATTAAAGATGTTAGAAAAGAAACACCTCAAGCGGTTTCTATAGCATTTGAACTTCCTGCGGATTTAAAAAACACTTTTGCTTTTGAATCAGGACAATACGTAACGGTTAAGAAAACCATTAACGGTGAAGATATCAGAAGATCATATTCCATTTGTAGTACACCTTTTGAGGAAGAAATAAGAATTGGTGTAAAGAAAATTGACAACGGAAAAATGTCGGGATTTTTAAATGATGAGTTAAAAGTGGGCGATGTATTAGAAGTGATGCCTCCTGCCGGAAATTTTGTGGCAAAAAATCATGCTGCCAATCTGGTAGGTGTAGCTGCTGGAAGTGGTATTACCCCTGTTTTTTCCTTGTTGAAATCTGTTATTAAAGCCGGAGGAAAATTTACCTTGTTTTATGGGAATGTAAACGAAGAAAACACCATTTTCAAACAAGAATTAGAAGCATTAGCTGCTAATCATCCTAATCATTTTAAAGTACATTTTACTTACGATGAAGGTGCTGCCAAGCAATTAACTCCCATTCAGTGTGGTAGAATAGATGAGCAGAAAATGAAAGATTTTATTCAATTAGATTTGGAGATTTTAAGAGCAGACGGCTTTTACATTTGTGGACCGGAAGCTATGATAAACACCGTGAATCAAACATTTAAAAAGATGGGCGTTGCGGATGAAAAAATTTATTTTGAATTATTTACTACCCCTGTTAAAAAAGCAGATTCATTAGAACAAGCAACTCCTGATTCTTCTTACGAAGGCACTAGTCATGTTACTGTAATTATGGATGGCGAAGAGTTTGAATTCGACCTAAACAGTAAAGGAGAAACCATTTTAGATGCTGCTATTGAACAAGGTGCAGATGCTCCATTTTCATGTAAAGGAGCTGTATGTTGCACATGTAAAGCACAGGTTATTGAAGGAAAAGCCACCATGGATATGAACTACGCCCTTTCTGACGAAGAAGTAGCGGATGGGTTTATTTTAACTTGCCAAGCTCACCCTGCTTCAGATAAATTGGTAGTAGATTATGATGTGATTTAACAACTTACTTTAACTTTTTCAGACCTGATAGGTTTTAAAAATCTGTCAGGTCTTCTATAAAAAATCATTTAGGTTTTTTCTTATACAAAGCTTTCCAATGATTTTGCAATTTGACAAGTTCGTCTTTGTTTTTTAGAAGGAGATTTAGAAAAGAGTCTTCATAAAAACAACAATAATTATTTAACTTATCTAAATATTCTTTAGATAGATTAAACCAAGACAAATTATAAATAAATTCAAGACCATAGACTGCCAATTCTCCATCATTCAAAATGATGTGTTTATATAAATTAGTTTGAGTTGTATCATTCATTTTATCAATAAGAAAAGGTACTAACAACGATTTGGGTTGTGTGAAAAACTTCTGCCAATATTTATTTTCTATAAAAATGCCTTTTGTATCATCACAACAGCCTTTAAATTCTTGATCATTTGTTTTTACCAATCCTTCTAATTTAGTCAGTAATTCCCACTGATTATCTAATGACAACGTCAAAAGATTATCTAATTTTCTATAGAAAATCTTTGCCGCTACTACTCTTTCTTCTTCTTCTATACGATCTAAACTATCATTATACCAATCGGTTAATGCTTTAGCTTTATCATTCAATTGTTTAATCTCTAATTCAACCGCTTTTTCAAATTGTTTTTCTACCATTAATGAGTCTCTAAGCTTTTCAATTTTAGGTGTATGTTCCAAAAATAACTCAGAAAGATAACCATAAGTGTTATTATATTTTACCGCCCAATAACCCTCATAAAAATCTATTAACTGAACAGTATCTAATAAATCAAGATACTCAATAGGTTCTTCAGCCGGAGTTGGAGCAGGTCTTATTTTAGCATTCATCACAGTAACTCCATATATTTTATTAGAATTAGTGGATAGCTTTTTTATGTTCTCAATGTCATAAAAACTTTGTTGTGAGTATAAACTCAAAAACATAAAAAATGTAATGGCTATAAATAATGTTTTCTTCATTGAACTTTTGTAATCACCATCCAAATATAACTATTTTGATAGATAAATGTTGTTTTTTATTATAAATAGACCTGACAGATTTTGTCTCCAAATTTTATTCTTCCCTCACAACTACTTTCTTGCTGAATTGTTTAATTTCGCATTTTAATTTTTTACTGAAAAACATGTACAGAACACACACCAATGGAGAATTGCGTTTAAGCAATGTTAATGAAGTAGTTACCCTTTGCGGATGGATACAAAAATCGCGTGAATTAGGAGCAATGACTTTTGTTGATTTGAGAGATCGCTACGGTATTACTCAGTTGGTGTTTGGTGAGGAACATACCAAAATTGCTAAATCGCTTGGTAGAGAAGATGTAATACAAATTACAGGTAAAGTAATTGAGCGTGAAAGCAAAAACAACAACATTCCCACAGGAGAAATAGAAATTATTGTCGAGCAATTTACTTTACTCAACAAAAGCAAAACTCCACCTTTTACCATCGAAGATAAAACCGATGGCGGTGAAGAATTGCGTATGCAGTATCGTTACTTGGATTTAAGAAGAACCCCGGTGCGTAAAAACTTGGAATTGAGACACAAATTAGCCATAGAAGTTAGAAAATACTTGGATGCCATAGAATTCTTAGAAATTGAAACGCCTTATTTAATTAAATCCACCCCCGAAGGAGCAAGAGATTTTGTAGTGCCAAGCAGAATGAACCCCGGACAATTTTACGCTTTACCTCAATCGCCACAAACCTTTAAACAATTGCTAATGGTAAGTGGCTACGACCGTTATTACCAAATTGTGCGTTGCTTTAGAGATGAAGATTTACGTGCCGACCGTCAGCCGGAGTTTACACAAATTGACTGCGAAATGGCTTTTGTAGAGCAAGAAGATATTTTAAACACTTTTGAAGGAATGATGGATTATCTTTTCAAAAAAGTGAAAAACATTGAATTAAAAGCATTCCCAAGAATGAGCTATGCTGATGCCATGCTAAACTACGGTTGCGATAAACCCGATATTCGTTTTGGAATGACCTTTAATTACATAGATGATGTTGCTAAAAACAAAGGGTTTAATATTTTTGACAGTGCTGAAACCGTAATTGCTATTGTTGCCGAAGATTGTGCTTCTTTTACCAGAAAACAATTGGATGCACTTACTGATTATGTTAAACGCCCGCAGGTTGGAGCAAAAGGATTAGTTTATCTTCGTTGTAATGAAGATGGTACTTATAAATCTTCAGTAGATAAATTTTACAGTGAAGCAGATTTAAAAACTTGGGCAGAAAAATGCAATGCCAAAGCAGGCGATTTAATATTGGTGTTAAGTGGCGATTTGGCTGCAACAAAAAAACAAATGAACGATTTACGTTTGCACCTTGCCAACGAATTAGGCTTAAGAAACCCCAACGAATATGCTCCATTATGGGTATATGATTTTCCATTATTGGAATGGGATGAAGAAAGTGGTCGCTACCATGCGATGCACCATCCTTTTACTTCTCCAAAAACAGAAGATTTACACTTATTGGAAACCGACCCTGGAAAAGTAAGGGCTAATGCTTACGACTTAGTGCTAAATGGCACAGAAATAGGCGGAGGTTCTATTCGTATTCACGATAGAGCAGTACAATCTAGAATGTTTGATTTGTTAGGTTTTACCAAAGAAGAAGCTCAAGCACAATTTGGCTTTTTAATGAATGCTTTTGAATATGGAGCTCCACCACACGGAGGTATTGCTTTAGGCTTTGATAGATTATGTGCGTTATTTGGCGGACAAGAAACCATTAGAGATTTTATTGCCTTCCCGAAAAACAACAACGGTAGAGATGTAATGATAGATGCTCCCGCCACCATTGATAAAAAACAATTGGATGAGTTGTTTATTGATGTAAAGGGCGTTTAAAATACTTACAACCAACTTTTGGAAAATTATTTACTACAACTTATAGACCTGACAGGTTTTGAAAACCTGTCAGGTCTTTCTTTTATGGGTTAGTTTTTAAACGGCAGGATTTTTTTTCTACTACTATAGAGTGGAACTG
>CAMPHX010000061.1 GCA_946886085.1 uncultured Flavobacteriales bacterium
AACATTCATAATTTCTAAAGCCCTCTTGCTGGTTTTTCTTTAAATCCAAATCCTGTACTTCCTTTATAATCACCAGTGTTTTCTAACATTTCAATGGCTTCCTCACGGTGAGCAGCAGGAATAACAAAACGTTCTTCAAATGTTGCTAAAGAGGTTAGTCTGAAGATGGCATTTGCAGTATCTACATCTATACTTGCTTCATTCATTACTGTATTTAATTGTTTGTCGGTTACATCTTTAACCGTTGTATCTCTTCTAGAAACTCTAACCGCATGTAGTTTTTTGAAAACATCAATTATTTTATCGTCATTTCCGGCTGTAAATAAAGAAGATAAATAGCGAATAGGCACTCTTAATTTTTCTACTCCAGCTAATAAGTGTTCAGAAACTGTATCATAAGTTCCATCGGCACTTACAGAAGCCATTGCCGGTAACAATGGTGGAACGTAAAATAAATTAGGCAATGTTCTGAATTCAGGATGGAGTGGAAGTGCTATTTTCCATTCTTTTACAAATTTATAAACAGGTGAGTTTTGAGCTGCTTTAATGGTTGAATCTGCAATACCATTTTCTCTAGCTGCTTTAATTACTGCAGGATCATTTGGGTTTAGATAAATATCCATGTGTCTGTCCACTATTTCTGATTCATCACATGAAGCAACAGCTTGTATTCTATCCGCATCATATAACATAACTCCTAAATAACGAATTCTTCCTACACATGAGTGCATACAAGCCGGTGGTTGTCCTGATTCTAAACGTGGATAACATAGTACGCATTTTTCAGATTTTCCAGTATTCCAGTTGTAATAAGATTTTTTGTAAGGACAAGCAGTTACGCACATTCTCCATGCTCTACATCTCTCTTGGTTGATAAGCACTACGCCATCTTCACCTCTTTTGTATAAAGCTCCTGATGGACAAGATGCCACACAGGCAGGATTTAAACAGTGATTACAAATTCTTGGTAAGTAGTGAAAAGTCATTTTTTCCAATTGGAACATGGCTTCTTGTTCTGCTTGACTTAAATGTTTGAAGTTAACATCTTGACGAGCATAATCGGGTGTGCCAGACAAATCATCGTCCCAGTTTGGTCCTGATTGAATTTCTATTGGTTCTCCGGTAATTAATGAAACTGCTCTACCAATTGGTTGATCATCACCTTCAGGAGCATCAAATAAATCTTGATAACGATAAGCCCATGGTTCATAGTAATCATCCAATACAGGCATGTTGGGATTATGAAAAATGTTTTTCAGTCCTTTCAGTTTTCCAGCACCTTTTAACGATACACTATCACCATTTTTTACCCAACCACCTTGGTAAATATCTTGGTCTTCCCATTTGGTTGGATAACCTGTTCCGGGTTTAGTTTCTACGTTGTTCCACCACATGTATTCAGCTCCTTTACGGTCTGTCCAGATGTTTTTACAAGCAACAGAACAGGTATGACAACCGATACATTTGTCGAGGTGGAAAACCATTGCTATTTGAGATCTTATATTCATAACTTTGAAGTTTTAAGTGTGAAATGTTGAATTATTTTTTATTTAAAATTTATCATTCAACATTTATAATTTCTAATATTCTACTTTTGTCATTTTACGAACTAATACATGCGTATCACGGTTAACTCCTACAGGTCCCCAGTAATTGAAGTGGTAAGAGAATTGACCATAACCACCGCACATTAAGTTTGGTTTTAAGTGAACTCTTGTAAATGAATTGTTCATTCCACCACGTCTTGGTTCACCTTTTTTACCTCTTCTTTCTTGAGATTTGGCAATGTTGTAGGTTCTTTCAACAGCATGGTAAACTATACATACTCCTTTAGGAATACGAGTGCTCACACATGCACGAGTTACATAAGTACCGTGGTCATTATAAACTTCCACATGGTCATTATCTTTAATTCCTAACTCTTCAGCATCTTGCTCACTTAACCAACATGGTTCTCCACCTCTCGATAAGGTTAACATTCTTAGTGTATCGCCATAAGTAGAGTGAATGTGCCATTTTCCGTGAGGAGTTAAACAATTTAACATTCTGGCTTTACCATCATTTATAGTAACTCTTAAATCACCATAAGCTTCAGGTGTTGGAGATGGTTTGTAAGTAGATAAATGTTCTCCAAAAGCAATATAAGCATCATGGTCAAGATAGAAATGTTGTCTTCCGGTTAATGTTCTCCATGGAACTAACATATCTACGTTGTAGGTGTAAGCAGCGTAGGTTCTTCCTTCGTGCATTAAACCTGACCAAAGTGGTGAAGAATTATATCGTTTTGGTTGAGCTTGTAGATATCTGTATTCCATTTCAATTTGCTCATAACCATCGCCTAATCTTTCAACCTCTTTGATACCTATTTTTTTACCCATGATTTCGTAAGCTCGTTTGGTTAACTTACCGTTTGTAAGGGTTGATAATTTTAATACAGCGTTGATAGCTTCCACATCTTCTTTTAATGAAGGGTATTCTGTACCATCATCCCATTTACTAATGTGTTGTCTATTTTCTAACATTTCGTCATAAACATCTTCACAATTGTAGTGGTTGCCGTGAGCTCCTAAGCCATTTTTGGCAACACCTTTACCAAGAGAAATAAATTTGTCATAAATTTTAGAGTAATCTCTTTCAACAAATCCAATTTTGTGCATGGTTTTTCCAGGAATTGCTTCACATTCGCCTTTGCTCCAATCTTGTAAACGAGGTTGAGTAATTTCATCTTTAGAATCGTGGGAAAGTGGTGAGTTTACCACATCTTTCATTACTCCAGGTAAATATTTTGGAGCCATAGAGCTTACTCTTTCGGCTAGTGCTTCAAAAATTTGCCAATCGGTTCTAGATTCCCAAACAGGATCAATTGCTGCAGAAAGTGGATGGATAAACGAGTGCATATCTGTTGAGTTGATATCTGCTTTTTCGTACCAAGATGCAGTAGGTAAAACGATATCAGAATAAAGTGCTGAGGTATCCATACGGAAATTAATATCAATTACTAAATCCATTTTGCCTCTTGCTCCTTCTTTTTTGAAAACAATATCTTCAACAATATCTCCAGCAACTTCATCAGCAATTTTATTGGTGTGTGTTCCTAAATAGTGGTCTAAGAAATATTCATGTCCTTTTGCAGAAGTTCCAATGGCATTTCCTTTCCAAATAAACCAGTTTCTTGGGAAGTTAATTTCTTCGTCTGGTTCAACAACAGCATGTTTTAATTCACCAGAAACTAATTGTTTAACAATGTAGTCACGCATTTCGTCATCAGAACTACAGCCTGCTTTTTGAGCATCTTTTACTATTTCGAAATTGTTTTTGTTGTATTGAGGATAATAAGGCATCCATCCATTACGAACTGCTTTTACAGCCCAATCGGCAGTATGTGTATGTGCTAATTTGTTTTCAGGAACGGAGTTATAGAATTTTTGATTTCCATCGTATCTCCATTGTGAAGAATTGATGTAATGCCAAATGGGTCCTTGTTGTAATCTTGGGATAGTTCCCCAATCTTTAGAACTCATAATGGTAGACCATGAATCCATTGGAGCTAATTTTTCTTGTCCAACATAGTGATTCATACCACCACCATTTTTACCATTACAGCCGGTAAGCATCTGAGCCATAATAGAAGCTCGGTACATTAAGTTTCCATGAAACCAATGATTAATTGCCGCTCCAACAATTACCATACATTTTCCTTCGGTAATTTCGGCAGTATCTGACCACTCACGAGCTAACTGAAGAACAGTATCTCTACCAATTCCAGTAAATATTTCTTGCCAAGCAGGAGTATATGCTTGATCTTTATCGTCATAAGATGTCGGGTAATCGCCTGCCAAACCTCTACTAACTCCATATTGTGACATAGTTAAATCGTAAATGGTTGCTACAGGAACTTTTTCGCCAGAGGCTAATGTTAAGTAACGAACAGGGACACCTCTCATGGCTTTTTTGTCTAATCCATATTCTACAAATTCAACTTGAGCAACCTCATCGTGCTTGTCTATAAATGTTAATTCCGGGTCGTATTCAGCACCGGTAACATCATCAGTATAGGTTAAATTCCAGTTGCCATCTTTTCCGTCCCATCTTTGTCCCATAGAACCTATTGGCACAACTAGATTGTTGGTTTTGGTATCGAAATTTAAGAATTTCCAATCACCGTTATCGATGTCTTTGTATGAAGCCATTTCATTAGCTCTAACCATTCTTCCGGGAACTAATTTGTTTCCTTCTTTATTCAAACGAACTAAGAAAGGACAATCGGTATATCTTTTTACGTAATCAATAAAATAAGGTGTTTTTTTGTTGACGTGGTATTCTTGTAAGATTACATGTGTAACCGCCATCCAAAAAGCACCATCAGAACCTGCGTGAACAGGAATCCATTGGTCGGCATGTTTGGTAACCATACTAAAATCGGGAGACATTACTACGGTTTTAGTTCCATTGTGACGAGCTTCTGAGAAGAAATGTATGTCAGGAGTTCTTGTCATCCCTAAGTTAGCTCCCATAGAAACGATAAATTTAGAGATGAACCAGTCGGCACTTTCGCATACGTCTGTTTGTTCTCCCCAAATTTCTGGGTAGGCATTAGGTAAATCACAATACCAATCGTAGAAACTTAAGTTTACTCCGCCCATTAATTGCAGATATCTAGCACCAGAGGCGTAACTCAACATACTTTTTGCTGGTATTGGAGCAAAACCAATAATTCTATCAGAACCATATTTTTGTACAGTATATATGTTAGCAGCAGCAATTAAATCTAATGCTTCATCCCATCTAACTCTTCTGAAACCACCTTTACCTCTTGCTCTTTGGTATCTTGCTCTTTTTACGGGGTCTTTTTGTAAGTTTTCCCATGCTTTAACCAAATCACCTCCGGCAGCTTCTTTTTCAGCATTAAATAAATCTAATAAAGCACCTCGCATAATGGGGTATTTAACACGGATAGGGCTGTATAAATACCATGAATAGGAAATACCTCTTTGGCAACCTCTTGGTTCGTAAGGAGGAACTTCTTTGTTAAATTGTGGGTAATCTATTTGTTGCATTTCCCACACAACAATACCATCTTTTACATGGATTGCCCATGAGCAACCACCTGTACAGTTAACACCGTGAGTACTTCGTACAACTTTGTCATATTGCCATCTGTTACGATAAAACTCTTCCCATTTTCTAGTTTTTGGTGATATGATATCTTCAATCCAGCTCATAATTTTTTGTTTTAAGTGCCTATTAATCTCCTAAAAGAAGAGAGGCGTGTGTTAATAAATATTTTTTGATGTTGCTGCTTTAATTTGTCTTTTGTAAATGTCTTCTTTCACACATTTTCTTTTTCGTTCTATATATACTAACAATATAATAGAAGCTATTATCAAGAAGGCAACTCCTCCACCATAAATTAGCAGGTGGTCGTTATATACTCTTTGTGGTTGATAGATGTTGTTCACTGCTGCATCATTAAAAAATGAAGAAAGTTGATATATTTCTTTTTCTGTTAGAGGGTGATTTTGATAAGAAGAAGCCATTGCAGGAAAAGGAGGGGCACTAAGTATTCCGTTTAGTCCTGCTCCACCCAATCTTTCATATACTTTTGTTAAATCTTTAGCGAGTAAACCACCGGCAATTAAATCTCTATGTTGCACGTTGTGACAAGTAATACATGATACCCCGCCATTTTCAAATCTTTTGCTTCCTTCAAATAAATGTAAACCTGCTGTTATATCATTAGCAGAAGCATTTGCAGGGTCTAAAATTGGGTCAGCAATAATTTCTTCTACGGGTTCTACTTCTTCAACAGAAGTTGTAGTGGCAGGACTACTTTCGGCAATGTAACTTATTATAGCTTTTATTTCGGCATCATTTACATTTTGATTGGGCATAGGATAGCCATATTCTGTAATTAATGTTTTTGCATCAGCATCTTTTTCTCCAAAAGCTTGAGCATTTTTTACAAAACTAAGAATCCATTCTTCGGTTCGTTTTGTGTGTATTCCTTCTAAGTCAGGACCAACTAATTTTCCTTTGCCTATAGAGTGACAAGCACTACAATTTTGCTTAAATACCTCTTTACCGTCTTGAGCGTTTAAATTAAAACTTACAGTAACAATAGAAAGTGATATTACAATTGATTTTAGTTTCATTGTTTTTTGTCTTTTATTGATTTGAATCATATATTTAATTACTAAATCTTAGTTACGGTATAAAATTCAGCTGATTTTCAGACAAAAGAAATGACATGAATCATAGTGCTTTATGATTTTGGTCATAAACAACTTTAGGTAGGAAATAAGAATGAAAGAGAAGAAATTATTGATTGGCTAAGCTTTCAAGAGCATTGAAATCTAGAATTTTAATGTTTTTTCCAGAGGATTGGATAATTTTTTCATCATTAAGTTCTTTAAGCACTCTAATAATACTTTCGTAAGTAGTGTTTGTTAAGCTGGCGTAGTCTTTACGAGGAATGGTGAAACTTAAAAGTTGAGGGTCTTTTTTGTCGGCACCAAAAATAGTATAGTTGTAAAGAATTGCTCTGGCAACTCTATTTTTTACTTGAAGGTGATTAATTTTTGTTTCTGAATTTCTGAGTTCTTCGGCAAAAAACATCATCAATTGATAGGTAATTTCAATATTGGTTTTTGCTAGTAAGTTGAATATGTTTAGGGGGATAAATGAAAGAGTGGTTTCTTCATAAGTTTTTGCAGAAACAGGATAAACCCAATCCCCACCAAAGCCTCTATGTCCTAAAATTTCTCCTTCTCCTGCAAGTCTAAAAATTTTTTCCTTACCGGTTGATTCGTTTGAAAATACTTTTATTTTTCCTTTATTAATGATGAATAATCCTTTAACATCATCGCCTTCTTTAAAAACAAGATTGTCTTTTTGTAAGGTGTAAACGGATTTGTGAAATTCAATAAAATCTATCCATTCTTTTGAGCAGTACTGTTTTAAAAAGGAGTCCATATCAATTAGTATTTAATATGTGTCAAAGTTAGTTTATAAATAGGGTTAAAAATATGATTTTTTTCAGGTGAATAAAAAATAATCTTGTCAGGTAATAAATCTTAAATGAAACCTTTTATATCTAAAAACGGTAAAAACCAACATTGTTA
>CAMPHX010000062.1 GCA_946886085.1 uncultured Flavobacteriales bacterium
AGATTCAACTGCACCTGTACATGTGGCATCACCAATAGTTCTAAATCTTACTTGCATATTAGTAGTAACTTCATTATCTCGTTGTTGGATAAAAGTCGAAGTGCTCATAATCACACCTTCTCTAATAAAAACTTCTCTTTGGTGAGCTAAATAAATAGATGGAATTTCGATATTTTCTTTCAAAATATATTGCCATACATCCATTTCTGTCCAATTACTAATAGGGAAAACTCTAAAATGTTCACCCATATTTTTTCTCCCATTAAAAATATTCCAAAGTTCTGGTCTTTGATTTTTAGGATCCCATTGTCCAAACTCATCTCTATGTGAGAAAAAACGTTCTTTTGCTCTAGCTTTCTCCTCATCTCTTCTAGCTCCACCTATTGCACAATCAAACTTATGCTGTTCAATAGTTTCAAGTAGAGTAACCGTTTGTAAAGCATTTCTACTTGCATTAAAGCCTTTTTCTTCAACAACTTTGCCTTCGTTAATAGATTGCTGTACAGAACCAACAATTAAATTAGCTCCTATTTTTTGAACAAATTCATCTCTGAACTCAATAGTTTCAGGAAAATTATGTCCAGTATCTATATGAACTAATGGAAATGGAATTTTAGCAGGCCAAAAAGCTTTACGAGCCATGTGAGCTACAACTATAGAATCTTTTCCTCCAGAGAATAATAATGCCGGATTTTCAAATTGAGAAGCTACTTCTCTTAAAATATAAATTGCTTCTGCCTCAAGCTCTTCAAGATGTGTTAAATTATATGATTTCATTAAAGTATATTTTTCAAAAAAAGCAAAAGTAGCTATTAAAAAAATTGATATAAAAAAAAGAGCGTATAAAATTACGCTCTCTATAAATTTTTCAAATTTAGAATTTAGCTCTCGACTTTCTTCGTTTTGGTCCTTTTTTACCAAGCACCCAACCATGTCTAGATCTATAATATTTGCTTCTACTTCTAATTGCCCAACTAAAATTAACTGTTGCTGTTAAATAACTATCATTATGAGAAGAATCTCCTCTTTTTCTACCAGGTTGATATGTTGTTACTCTTGGCAATTTTTCCGCATCAGGATTATCAATAGCAATTTGATTAATAACTCCTTGATTAGTCTTATTTGCCATAGCTGCTGCTACAGGATCGGCATGCGCTATATATTCTGTACTCACATCATCAATATAATCAGTAAAAGTTGTTCTCCAGCCTATTTCCATACCAAGTCTATACTTCCTATTTATGGTATAGTAAAAACCAACACCTGTAGGAATAGTAAAATTAAATTTGCTATAAGCAACACCTTCTGTTTGAAGCGGCTGAAGAGCTATCCACTCACCATTGGCATCTTGCCCTTTAGGGTTACTATAAAAAAGTCCAGCCCCAGCAAATAAATACAAATTAAAGTCGGAAGTATATCTACCCGTACCCCCTACATCATTTACTTTATAAACATACAATTCTCCGATAGCAGCCAACTCAAACATATCGTTTTTAAAATTCAAATTTCTTCCTCTTCTGTATGGGTAGGTTGTATTAGCATCATCTCCTGAAAGACGGATGTAATTTAGTGTCCCTTTAATTCCAAATTTAGGTGAAATTCTGTAACGATAAAATCCCCCGAGGTTCCATCTTGTTGCATTAAACTTCATATCCATTACAAAATCTCTCCTAGTACCTTCCCCACCACCAATATCTCCTAAATAGTTTGAAGCTCCAACAGAAAAACCATAATCAGTAAGGTACTGACCATAACTCAAGCTACTTGAAAGTATGATTATAACGAATAGTAATTTTCTAAGCATAAAAGCAAATCTACAAAAAAAGAACAAATGTAATACTTTAATAGTTTAAATAAAAGTTATTTTTTGTTCAAGCAATTCATTTAGTAATTTCGCAAATGTACAAATACATTACAATACAATGAATAAAATTTGCAAACTTTTTAATATTCAATACCCTATAATACAAGGTGGTATGATATGGAACAGTGGTTGGAAACTTGCTTCAGCCGTTAGTAATTCAGGTGGTTTAGGATTAATTGGAGCAGGATCTATGTATCCGGAAGTTTTTCATGAACATATAAAAAAATGCAAAAATGCTACAATAAAGCCATTTGGTGTTAATTTACCGATGTTGTACCCACAAATGGATGAAATGATTAAAATTATTCTTGAAGAAGAAATTAAAATTGTTTTTACCTCAGCAGGAAATCCTAAAACCTATACTTCTTTTCTCCAAAAACATGGAATAAAAGTAGTTCATGTTGTTCCAAGTGTTAAATTTGCTCTAAAAGCTGAGGAAGCAGGTGTTGATGCAATTGTTGCTGAAGGTTTTGAAGCCGGTGGACACAATGGAAGAGATGAAACAACTACCCTTTGTTTAATTCCTATGGTAAAGAAAGAACTACACATACCTATTATTTCGGCTGGAGGAATTGCTACAGGCAATGCTATGCTTGCAGCTTTAAATCTTGGTGCTGATGGCGTTCAAATGGGAAGCAGGTTTGCTGCATCTGAAGAAGCTTCTTCTCACATTAATTTTAAAAATGAAATTGTAAAAGCTAAAGAAGGTGATACATTATTAACACTCAAAGAACTTACTCCAGTTAGATTATTGAAAAACAAATTTTTTAATGATATACAACTTGCCATTCAAAATGGAGCTAATACTGAAGAACTAAAAAACCTTTTAGGGAGAGGAAGAGCTAAAAAAGGAATGTTTGAAGGTGATTTAAATGAAGGTGAATTAGAAATTGGTCAGATTGCCGGATTAATTGATGATATAAAACCTGTAAAAGAAATTATTGAAAATATTATTACAGAATACCATCAAGCAGTAACAGCAATAAATTCACCTAAATTCCAATTCTAAAATTAATATGATTCAATTCGAAAAATTTACCTTAACCAATGGTTTAAAAGTTATTGTCCATCAGGATATTTCAACACCCATTGTAGCTTTTAATGTGTTGTACAATGTGGGCTCAAGAGATGAAGATGAAAACCATACCGGTTTTGCTCATTTATTTGAACATTTAATGTTTGGCGGTTCTGTAAACATTCCAAATTTTGATGAGCCTCTACAAAAAGTAGGAGGAGAAAATAATGCTTTTACTTCCAATGACATTACTAATTATTACATCACCCTTCCTAAAGAAAATTTAGAAACTGCTTTTTGGTTAGAATCAGACCGAATGTTAAGTTTGGCTTTTACTGAAAAAAGCCTTGAAGTTCAACGTCAGGTAGTAATTGAAGAATTTAAGCAAAACTATTTAAACCAACCTTATGGCGATGTTTGGCTTTTACTTAGACCTTTAGCTTATCAAGTTCATCCTTACAAATGGGCTACTATTGGAAAAGAAATTAGCCACATTGAAAACGCTACCATGCAAGAGGTAAAAGACTTTTTCAATACTTATTATACTCCAAATAATGCTATTTTATCCGTTGCCGGAAATATTGAGTTAGATGAAATAAAACAGCTTACCGAAAAGTGGTTTGGAGGCATTCCTTTAGGAAATAACAACAACAAAAACTTACCCAAAGAGCCTTCGCAAAAAGAAGGAAGAAGGTTAGAAGTAAAAAGAAAAGTACCTGCAAATGCTATTTATAAGGCTTATAAAATGTGTAGCAAAACGCATCCCGATTTTTATGCAACCGACTTGCTTACTGATATTCTATCTTTAGGAAACTCATCTAAATTGTATATTTCTCTTATTAAAGAACAAAAACTTTTCAGCAATATTAATGCTTATGTTTTAGGGAGTTTTGATGATGGGCTTCTTATTATTAGCGGTCATATTTCTGAAAATGTATCTTTTAATGATGCAGAAAAGGGAATTATTAATGAACTCGAAAAAATAAAAAAACTAGCAGTAACTCCTAAGGAATTGGAAAAAGTAAAAAATAAAGTGGAGTCTATGCAAGCATTTTCTGAAACCAGTGTTTTAAATAAAGCTATGAACCTTGCTATTAATGAACTTTTAGGTGATGCAAACAAAGTAAATACTGATATAGAAACATACAGAAAAGTTTCTGCTGAAGACATAAGAAGATTGACAAACGAAATTTTTAACGAGTCCAATTGTTCTACACTTATTTACGCAAAAGAAGATTAATTTAACTTATTTTACCTTTTTTGCCTGATACAATTGGCTTAATTTTATCCCTCAATAAATATTTACATATGAAAATCGGAATAGTTTGTTATCCAACCTTTGGGGGAAGTGGTGTTGTTGCCACAGAGCTAGGAAAAGCACTTGCTGCAAAAGGAAATAAAGTTCATTTTATATCATATCAGCAACCATTTAAATTAGATCTTTTCTCCGAAAATATTTTTTATCACGAAGTAAAAGTTACCAATTATCCTTTATTCGACTATCAACCTTACGAGCTGGTATTAACAAGCAAATTAGTGGATGTTATCAAATTTGAAAAGTTAGACCTGCTTCATGTACACTATGCTATTCCACATGCTTCTGCGGCTTATATGGCTCAACATATCTTACAGTCTGAAGGTATAAACATACCTTTTATTACTACTTTACACGGAACAGATATTACCCTTGTTGGCAAAGACAAATCATTTGCACCAGTAATTACTTTTGCTATTAATGAATCCAATATTGTTACGGCTGTTTCTGAAAGTCTAAAACAAGACACCCTAGATCACTTTAATGTTAAAAGAGAAATCAAAGTTGTTCCTAATTTTATTTGCTTTTCAGATTATGAAAATTTAGGAGATATTGCTTCTATTAAAAAAAGTTTTGCTCCTAACAACGAAAAAATATTAATACATGTATCTAACTTCCGTAAAGTAAAAAGAGTTCAGGATGTTTTTAAGGTTTTTATCAAGGTAAATGAAAAAATTCCGGCAAAGCTATTATTGGTTGGCGATGGACCAGAAAGGTATCAATTGGAAGAATTTTGCCGCAACCAAGGAGTATGCGATAAAGTTCACTTTTTAGGTAAATTAAAAGATACGGAACGTATTTTATCTGCTTCAGACTTATTTTTACTTACATCAGAATCAGAGAGTTTTGGATTGGCTGCATTAGAAGCTATGGCAGCAAAAGTTCCAGTAATATCATCTAATACTGGTGGTATTCCGGAAGTAAACAAACATGGTTTTTCCGGTTATTTAAGTAATGTAGGAGATATTGATGATATGGCAAAAAATGCATTGAAAATTCTTTCTGATGATGCTGTTTTAAAACAATTTAAGCAAAATGCTTACCAACAGGCAAAACAGTTCGATATTGAGAAGATTCTTCCTCAATATGAAGCTATTTACAAAGAATTGATTGAAAAATAAATTAAAAATCTTCTTGTTTCACCAAGCAATTTTCAATTTTTAATTGTTTTAAAAAAACCGTTAATACAGCTATATTATTCCCATTAGAATAGATAACATGCTCTTTTTTATTGGCCGCATGCCTTAACATATTTTTTGTTTCTAAAATGTGTTTGGTTTGTCTTGCAACTGCTTCTCCCGAATCAATTAAAGCAATGTGTTCAGGTAATATTTTTTTAATAATAGGAATTAACATTGGGTAATGAGTACATCCCAACACCACAGTATCAATACCTTTTGTCAACATTTCACCTAAATATTGCTCTAATAAAGGCATTGCTTTTTCAAGTTCTCCATTTTCTACTATTTCAACTAAGCCTGCACCTTCTACTTCTATAAACTGCGTGTTTTCAAACTTTTTGGCGGTTAGCATAAACAACTCACTACTTAAGGTTCCTTTTGTTGCCAACACTCCCACTTTATCTGATTTAGAATTTAATGCTGCGGGTTTTATTGCCGGTTCTATCCCTATAAAAGGAATACTGTAATTTTCTCTTAAATATTTAATGGCATTTGTTGTGGCTGTATTGCAAGCTACAACAATCATTTTGCATCCTAAATCAATCAGTTTTTCTGTGTTTTTAATGCTTAGAGCAATAATTTCTTCTTTAGATTTTTTGCCATAAGGAGCATTTTTACTGTCCGCCAAATAAATCAACTGTTCATTGGGCAACATTTGATATACTTCCGACAATATAGTTAATCCTCCTAATCCAGAATCAAAAAAACCTATAGGACTACTTGATGATGTTTTTTTATTTTCCTCTTAACCACTATTTTTAATAGGATAAATGTACTTATTTTTTAATTTCCTATTAAAAAACTAAAAAAATAGTTGTATAACTAAATTTTTAGTTATATATTTGCCTTATGATAGAATTAACTAAAGCAGAAGAAGAAATTATGCAAGTAGTTTGGCAGTTAAAAAATTGTTTTGTTAAAGAAATAATTGAGCAACTTCCGGAACCAAAACCTGCATACAACACCGTTTCAACAATTGTAAGAATATTAGAACGAAAAAAGTTTGTAAGTTATAAAGCATTTGGAAAAACACACCAATACTTTCCTATTGTAAATAAAGAAGACTATACCAAATTTAAAACTAACAACTTACTGAGCAACTATTTTGGCGGATCAGCAGAAAAAATGATGTCTTTCTTTATAAAAGAAAAGAAAATTGATTTGAAACAGATGGATGAATTACTTAAATCTATAAAAAATGAATAGTATGGAGTTACCTATATATCTACTAAAAAGTACATTAATCTTTAGCGTTATGTACTTATGCTACCATTTACTGTTTAGCAAAACAACTTTTTTTCAGTTAAACAGATTTTATTTGTTGGCTATTATACCTATTTCTTTAGTATTGCCTTTTTTTAATATCTCCAATTCTACTATTATAGAAAATACTTTTTTGGCTCAATTGCCAGAAATTATAATAAATTCAAATCAAGAAACTGTTCGCAATTCAATTATTAATTGGGAAAATTTTTATTGGACAATAAGTATCTCGTTAATAGTTTGGTATTTTTTAAAATTAACTCGATTAGTTTGGCTAATCTTTAAATTAAAAAAAGATGTAATTAAAAACATTTTACCTTTTTCATTCTTCAACTTTATTTATATTCCTGAAAGTATTGATGCTGAAGCAAAAAATATGATTTTGGCTCACGAAAAAATTCATGCTAAAGAACTTCATTC
>CAMPHX010000063.1 GCA_946886085.1 uncultured Flavobacteriales bacterium
GATATGAGTTAAATCATTTAAAAAAAGTATTATTTTATCGAATTTTGGGTGAAGATAAATTTTTAATAGATGATAGATATAACCCATAAAAATAATACACTAAGAGTTGCAACAGCTCAAGCCATTGTAAAAGTGAGTAAACCAGAAACTATAGACGCTATTAAAGAGAATAAAGTTCCTAAAGGAGATGTGTTTGCCATGAGTAAAGCTGTAGGGTTGTTAGGCGTTAAGAAAACTGCCTTATTGTTGGCAGATTGTCATCCTATACCTATAGAAGCTACTACCATTGATTATGAAATTAAAGATTTAGCTATCTATATTTATATTACTGTAAAAACCATTTATAAAACAGGTGTAGAAGTTGAAGCTATGCATGGAGCTAGTTTAGTAGCATTGAATATGTATGATATGCTAAAACCTATCGATAAAGGAATAGAGATTCATCAAATAAAATTAGTGGATAAAAAAGGAGGGAAGTCTGACTTTAAAGATAAATTCCGGCAAGATTTAAAGGCAGTGGTAATTGTTTGTTCCGATACTATTTCGCAAGGACAAAAAGAAGATAAAGCAGGAAAAGCTATTATTGATAAATTAAAGGAATGTGGTGTTTCTATAACAGATTATATTATAATTCCTGATGAAAAGAAAATTATTGCAGAAAAAGCTGTTTTTTATGCGAATGAAAAAGCGAATTTAATTATTTATACAGGAGGAACAGGGTTGTCTTCAAGAGATGTTACCCCGGAAGCACTTCGTCCGTTGCTAGATAGAGAGATTAAAGGAATAGAAGAAGCAATAAGAGCTTATGGACAAGATAGAACACCTTACTCTATGTTGTCTAGAAGTGTTGCAGGAGTTATAAAAGACTCGTTAGTGTTGGCGTTACCGGGTTCTACTAATGGAGCAAAAGAAAGCATGGAGGCAGTTTTCCCTGCTATTCTCCATGCTTTTAAAATTTTAAAAGGAGCTAGACATGATTAGCCTAAAAATGGTCTGAGCAAATTACTTCTTGATGTTTGTTTTAATCTTCGTAAAGATTTTTCTTTTATCTGACGAACTCTTTCTCTTGTTAAGTCAAGGCTTCTGCCTATTTCATCTAAGGTAAGTGGGTTTTTATATCCAATTCCGTAGTACATTTTTAAAACAGTAGCTTCTCTGGGAGAAAGCGTAGATAAAGAACGTTCAATTTCGTTTCGTAAAGATTCATTAGTTAGTTCTTTGTCGGGAGAATTTAAAACATTTTCATCGCTCATTAAATCTAACATGCTTCCAGAGTCTTCATTATCAGAAAGTGGAGCATCAACAGAAATATGTCTTCCAGAAATTTTAAGGAAATCACTCACCTCATTTGTAGTAATATCAAGTAAATCGGCAATTTCTTCTACAGAAGGTTCTCTTTCATGAAATTGCTCTAATGAAGTAAAGGCTTTGTTTATTTTAGAAATATTACCGATTTTATTTAAGGGCAAACGAACAATTCTAGCTTGTTCAGCTATAGCTTGTAAAATAGATTGGCGTATCCACCAAACTGCATAAGAAATAAATTTAAAACCTCTGGTTTCGTCAAATCTTTCGGCAGCTTTTATCAAACCAATATTCCCTTCATTAATTAAATCAGGAAGTGTTAATCCTTGATTTTGGTATTGCTTAGAAACAGATATTACAAAACGCAAGTTAGCTCTGACTAGTTTTTCGAGAGCATTCATATCTCCAGCTTTAATTTTCCTGGCTAATTCTACCTCTTCATCGGCAGTAATCATGTCTAATTTAGAAATATCCTGAAGGTATTTTTCCAATGAAATGGTTTCTCTATTGGTTACCTGCTGTGTAATCTTAAGTTGTCTCATGCAGTTGTTTTTTGGTTGATATTGGGCGTTTTACGAGTATTAAGTATTTATGTTACAAAAACAATTAAACAACTAAGTAAAAATACTATAAATAGAATATAGCAAAACAAATCTTATTTTTGCGGTATGATAAATACTTTAATAAATAAAAAACTGAGTGAAGAGCAACAGGAGGGACTTGTAGAAGGTAAAATGTTGCCGATAATGGAAGAATTTTATTCTGTTCAGGGAGAAGGATATAATACAGGGAAAGCTGCTTATTTTATTCGTGTTGGAGGGTGCGATGTTGGTTGTCATTGGTGCGATGTGAAAGAAAGTTGGAATCCGGATTTACATCCCTTGGTAGATGTACAACAAATTATAGAGAACATTATTAAAATTGAAGCGAAAGCTATAGTAATAACAGGAGGGGAACCTTTGTTGTATAATTTAGATTACATTACTAATCAGCTAAAAGCTATAGGGGTAGAAGTTTTTTTAGAGACTTCCGGAGCTCACCAAAGTAGTGGAAGTTGGGATTGGTATTGTTTATCTCCAAAGAAAAACATGCCACCGCTTGATGATGCTTACCATTATGCAGATGAACTTAAAGTAATTATTCATAATAAAAATGATTTTAAGTGGGCGGAAGAACATGCAGCAAAAGTGAAGAAGCATTGTCGTTTGTACTTACAGCCTGAGTGGAGTAGTCAGGAAAAAATGTTACCTTTAATTATTGAGTATGTGAAAAAACATACACAATGGTCAATTTCTTTACAAACGCATAAATACATGCATATACCTTAGTATTAATATGCACCAACTCAACTTACCGGAATACGATTATAAAGTTAAGCGAGAGCATGATAAGGAATACATTTTTGATGTTATTCGTAAAAAATACTTGGTTTTAACTCCTGAAGAATGGGTAAGACAACATGTAGTTAGTTTTTTAATTAATCACAAGCATTTTCCTAAATCGTTTATTGTAATTGAAAAAGGCTTAGTGTTTAACGAAATGCAAAAAAGAGCAGATGTGTTAATTTATAATCAACAATTACAACCTTTGTTTTTGGTAGAGTGTAAAGCTCCACATATAAAAATATCGGAAGCTACTTTTGAGCAAATAACTCGATATAATATGGTTTTTAAAGTACCTTACCTTTTAGTTACCAATGGAATGAATCATTATTGTTGTAAAATAGATTTTGAAAATGAGTCTTACACTTTTTTAGAGGATATTCCCGATTATGAATTATTGTAAAAAAACCATTAATTTGTAAAAAGCTTTTTATTATACAAAATGAAAGTTTGTATTGCCGAAAAACCCAGTGTAGCCAGAGAAATTGCCAGTGTGCTTGGTGCTAATACCAAGCGAGATGGCTATTTTGAAGGCAATGGTTATGCTGTAACCTATACTTTCGGACATTTATGTACACTTTTTGAACCACATGATTATAAGGATTATTGGAAAAGTTGGAATTTGAATAACTTGCCCATGTTGCCCGAAAAATTTAAAACCAAAGTGGTTGACAATTCCGGTATTCAAAAGCAGTTTAACATTGTGAAAACCTTATTTGATAATGCTACTTTAGTTATCAACTGTGGTGATGCCGGGCAAGAAGGAGAACTTATTCAGCGTTGGGTGTTAGAGCAAGCAGGGTATAAAGGAGAAGTGAAACGATTATGGATTTCCTCATTAACCACTGAAGCCATTAAAGAAGGTTTTGATAACTTAAAACCTTCGGAAAAATACGATAACTTATACTATGCCGGATTTTCTAGAGCTATAGGAGATTGGTTGTTGGGAATGAATGCTACTCGTTTATACACTATTAAGCATGGCGGTTATAAGCAGGTTTTATCTATAGGAAGAGTGCAAACACCAACCTTAGCAATGGTAGTAAACAGGTTTAAAGAAATAGAAAACTTTAAACCAACACTTTTTTGGGAATTACAAACGCTTTATAGAGATACCTTATTTAATTGCGAAGAAGGTAGGTTTTTAAAAAAAGAAGATGGAGAGAAATTAGCTAATAAAGTTAAAGAGAGCGATTTTGAAATTGTTTCTGTAGAGAAAAAGAAAGGGAAAGAATATGCTCCAAAGCTATTTGATTTAACAGGCTTGCAGGTGTACTGCAATAATAAATTTGGTTTTTCTGCTGATGATACCCTTAAAACAGTTCAAAAACTTTACGAGCAAAAGGTAGTAACTTACCCAAGGGTGGACACCACCTTTTTACCAAATGATGTTTATCCGAAAGTAAAAGGTATTTTGGAAAAGTTGACTAACTATCAGCAATTAACACAACCTTTATTAGGAAAGAAGATTAGAAAATCATCTAAAGTGTTTAATGATAAAAAAGTTACCGATCATCATGCTATTATACCAACAGGTGTTCAAAATTTATTAAGTCTGCACGAGCAAAAAGTTTACGATATAATTGTGAGGCGTTTTATAGCTGTTTTTTATGATGATTGTGCTGTAGATAATACAGCGGTTATCGGTAAAGCAGCTGATGTAACTTTTAAAACAACAGGAAAAGTAATTACCGAAAAAGGATGGAGGGTAGTTTTTGAAATTCCCGGAGCTGAAGAAAAAGAACCTGATGCACTTCCGGCTTTTAAGAAAGGCGAAAAAGGACCACATGAGCCAAGCTTTTTGGAGAAAGAAACCAAGCCACCAAAAATGTTTACAGAAGCAACTTTATTAAGAGCTATGGAAACTGCCGGTAAGCAAGTTGATGATGAAGAATTGCGAGAACTGATGAAAGAAAATGGTATTGGAAGACCATCAACTAGGGCCAATATTATAGAAACCTTATTTAAAAGAAAATACATTGTCAGAAATAAAAAACAACTACTACCAACCACTACAGGGATTCAACTGATAGATACTATAAAGAACAAAATATTAGTTTCTGCCGAGCTAACAGGAACATGGGAAAAGCAATTACAAGAAATTGAAAAAGGGCAATACAATGCAGGTACTTTTATCAAGAACATGAAAAAAATGGTGGATGATTTGGTGTATGAAGTTAGAATGGAGCAAAATAGTGCTCAAATATCTCATGTAACGCATCAAGCTGAAACGAAAATCAAAAAGAAAATATCAGGAATTGCAACAGCAAGTTGCCCAAAATGTAAAAAAGGTAACATGCTTAAAGGAAAAACTGCTTACGGGTGTAGTGAATATAATAATGGCTGTAAATTTCTAATGCCTTTTACTTTTAAAGAAAAGAAGCTTACGGAAAAGCAAATTCTTCAAATTGTAACTAAAGGAAAGTCAACAATCATTAAAGGCTTTAAAGACAATGGAGAAAAAATAGATGGTGTGTTGAGTTTAAATGACCAGTTTGAATTACAGTTAACCCCAACTTCAGCTAAGAAAACCAAAGCTGCTAAAAGCGATGTTTTAATTTGTCCGAAATGTAAAAAAGGAGAGATTATAAAAGGCAAAACCGCCTATGGTTGCAGTGAATATAAAAATGGTTGCGACTTTCGCTATACATTTGAAGATGTTAGAAAACAAGCAGCAGATAAACCATTAACCAAAGAGTTGGTAGTAGATATTCTCTCGGGTAATAATTAACGAGGTTTTTAAAAACGAGTTAATTTTACTCATTTATTATCTATCAAGTCGCAAAGCGATTGGTAATACTTTTTTAGGTTTTGGATGGTAATGTCCGGATTGTTTTTGTTGGGAATGGTAATTGGCATTTCGTTCAAAAACTCTATCAATTCAGGGTGGTTTTTCTGGATTTCAGCAGTTTTTTGCATGATTTTATCACTCCATTCTTTTTCTTCTGTATTCATAACATTAGGTTTTAGTAGGTTTGATAATAGTAGGATGCTTAATACGTTCTAATTTTTCCTAAACTGGTAGTTAATGCGGCAGTAAGCTTTTCAGAAGCAGTAATAACTGCTTGTTCAATGTTAGTTGCATCGCTAGTAACAGCAATAGGTTTTAGGTTTTCTACACGAGCTTCTAACATACATCTTTTATCTTTGCCAACAGATTTTTTTCCATTTTCATCAGACAGGTGTACTTCTAAACGAGTAATTCTATCTTTAAATCGGCTTAGCGAATCTATTAAAATTGTACTAAGTTTTTCTTTTAATTGATCCGTTCCTGAAATATTGTTATCTGTGTTGAATTGTATTTGCATAATAAAATAAGATTAATGTGTGTTAATTTTCCATCTTCCACAAAGGTAAGCTTTTATTGGTAATAAAAGCTTAATTGCTTACGGTTAGTTTTATTCTTTTAACTCTCCTTTTGTCAGAAGCTTCAACAGTAAAAGTGAGGTTTTTGAGGGTTATTTTTTCATTTTTTTGCGGAATTTTTTCAGCTATTTCAATTACCAATCCTGCAAGTGATTCAGCATCAATTTTTTCATCACCAAAAAATTCGTCATCATCAATATTAATAATTTTAAAGACATCGTTTAAGGCTGTTTTTCCATCAAAAACATAGTTGTTATCATCTAATTTAGAGTAGGTAATATCTTCATCATCAAATTCATCACTAATTTCACCAACAATTTCTTCTAAAATATCTTCTAAAGAAACAATTCCGGAAGTTCCGCCATATTCATCTACTACAATAGCAAGGTGCATTTTCTTTTCTTGAAATTCGGATAGTAAATCATCCAGCTTTTTATTTTCAGGAACAAAGAAAGGTGTTCGTAATAATTTTGTCCATTCAAAATTTTCTTTTTCTTCAATATGAGCTAACAAATCTTTAATATAAATAACGCCAACTATGGTATCAAAAGAATCTTCAAAAACCGGAATTCGGGAATAGCCCGAATTTAAAATAGTTTCGAGTACAGATGAATAAGGAAGATTTTTCTCTATTGCAACAACATCAACTCGTGCAGTCATAATTTGCTTTACACTTGTTTCTCCAAATTTTATAATCCCTTTAAGGATTTTATGTTCATCATTGTCCTCTTCAATGTCTGATGTTAAATCTAACGCATGAGATAAATCTTCAACAGTAACATCTAAGCCTCTTTGTTTAATATGTTTATCAATAACACTTGAAAAAGTCATTAAAACATAGCTAAGCGGATAAAGTATGAAAGAAAGAAAGCTGAGCGGAAAACTCATAAATTTAGATAAAAACAAGGCATTTTTTGTAGCATAAATTTTTGGAATTACCTCTCCAAAAAGTAGAATAATAAAGGTAATACCTATTACTTGAATACTAAAGCTAACAT
>CAMPHX010000064.1 GCA_946886085.1 uncultured Flavobacteriales bacterium
TGTCATTCTAACACTACCCAATACCCTTGGTACAGCAATGTTGCTCCTGTTTCTTGGTGGTTGAAAGACCATATTAATGAAGCAAGAGAAGAACTTAATTTTTCTGAATGGGAAACGTTTGAGCATAAGCGTAAACTAAAAAAACTAAAAGAAGCTGTTGAAGAATTAGAGGAAAAAGAAATGCCTTTAGAATCTTACACCATTACTCATGGTGATGCTAAATTATCTGACCAACAAAGAGAGTTACTAATCAATTGGTTTAAAGAAACCTTAAGTTATTTTGAAGAAGGAGAAACTACTGCTGAAGAAGAACCAAAAAGTAATCTTAGCTTAGATAACGGCAAAAAATGGATTGCTAATATTGAAACTATTGACGGTATTAATAACATGATAACCATTATTGCTCAACCAATGGAAGAAGATAGAATTATTTTGTTTGTTGCCAGAGGTCAACAACTTATGACAGAGTTTGAAACGTTAGTATCAAAATGTAATATGACTGGAGCAGCTCACGAACAACTTCATCACTATATTTTTCCTTTAAAAGAGAAAATTGAGCTTTTAATGAATTGTGAAGACATAACTACTTGCGACTTAACTCAATTAGACATTTTAAGACATTTACATTTATTTAACGAATATTTTGAAGGAGAGAAGTTACCAAGTTAATTGCTATTTATAAAAATTCATCTCAGTTAAATACTTATATACCGGCTCTGTAAGTAAATAACGGACATCCTTTTTATCATTTACCGCTTTTCTAATAAAGCTGGAAGATACTTTCATTACCGGAGCATCACAAAAATGTACATTAGGGTGATTAAAAAAATCGTGCTGCTGTTGATTAGTTTTCAATTCAGATTCTTCTCTCTCTTGCTCTGTTAAAGCTCTTGGATAAACATAAATATGATGATTAGTGATAATTTCTTCATGATTTTTCCATTTGTGGAAAGTCCTTAAATTATCCTCACCCATGATCAACGAAAATTCGTGATTCGGGTATTTCTCACGCAAATAAATCAACGTATCTGAAGTATAAGATGGTTTAGGCATATTAAACTCAATATCACAATCTTTTAAATGATTATTGTCTTCTATGGCTACCCTTACCATAGCCAAACGATGATAATCTGCTAATAAAGAATTACTTAATTTTAATGGATTTTGAGGAGATACAACAAACCAAACTTCATCTAAATCGGTATAATCTGCCATGTAATTAGCAATTATCAAATGTCCGACATGAATGGGATTATATGTTCCAAAATATAGACCTACTTTCATCTGTTTTTATCTATTGTTGTCATCTGTCAGATGTAACTCCCTATTATTAATCATTTTCTTATGTAATAAAATTTTTCTCAAGGTCGTTTCATCCTTGTATTATTTTGTTAAAAAAGAGTTTACAATATTAAGTGTTTCTTTCTGGGCTTTTTCCAAATCATCATTTACAATAATTACATCGAACCACTTAGAATAACTCATTTCTTGAGTTGCCTTTTTCAATCTTTTTTGAATTTTTTCTTCTGTTTCACTTCCTCTGCTTCTTAGCCTTTTTTCTAACTCTTCTATACTTGGTGCCTGAATGAAAATGGTTAATGCATTCTCCCCAAAATATTTACTTAAACTCAATCCACCTTCTACATCCACATCAAAGATTACATTATGCCCTTCTTCCCAAATTCTAGTAATTTCAGATTTTAAAGTACCATAATATTGGTCTTGATAAACTTCTTCCCATTCTACAAATTCATTGTTGTCTATTTTGTTTTGAAATTCCTCTGTACTCAAAAAGTAATAATCCACTCCATCAGTTTCATTCTCTCTTTTTTCTCTATTACATGCCGAAATCGAAAACTTTAAATTTAAGTCTTGTGCCAACAAGTATTTATTAATAGAAGTTTTTCCTGCTCCCGATGGGGCACAAATGATAATGCATTTGTTTTTACTCATAATTTTTTTATAAAATATTTAATATTTGTTCCTTAATCTTTTCTAATTCATCCTTCATTTCTACCACAATTTTTTGCAATTCAGAATGATTTGCTTTTGAACCCAAGGTATTGATTTCTCTACCCATTTCCTGACTGATAAAGCCCAATTTTTTTCCTTGAGAATCCTTATCATTCATAGTGTCCCTAAAATAATCGAGATGAGATTGTAATCGTTGCTTTTCTTCGGAAACATCAAACTTTTCGATGTAAAAAACCAACTCTTGTTCTAACCTATCTTTGTCTATCTGATTGCCACTTACAACTTCTTCTAAATGTGCCGAAATCCTTTCTCTAACAGTAATTATTCTTTCTTTTTCGTACAACTCCACTTTGTTCAACAGCTCCTGAATATTATTAATTCTCAACTCCATTTCTTTTTGAAGCGTATTACCTTCATCCGTTCTGTAAGCATCAATATCATGCAAGGCTTTTGTAGTCAATTCTACTATGGTTTGCCACTCTGATTCATCTAGGGCTTGTTTTTCTTCTTTCTGAAAAACATCAGGCATTCCCGCAACAATTTTTATTAAATCGGATTGCTCGCCCAACTCGTCAGCCAAACGCTTTAGCTCGTTATAATAATTTTTAAATAAGCTTTCGTTAATTTGATAATTTGGTGTAGCAGTAGTTTGCTCAACGTATAAATTAAATTCAATTTTTCCCCTTTCAAGGTATTGATTAATTTTAGCTCTAAGTTCTAGTTCTTTTTCTTTGTAAACAGCCGGAATTCTTATAGAAATATCAGCTTGTTTGCTATTAAGCGAACGAATTTCAATACTGATTTTCTTTTGATTGATACTAGTTGCGGATTTACCAAATCCGGTCATTGATTTAATCATCTATGATAATTTTAAGTTGCAAATGTAATAAACCTAATACTTGAATAACAATAGATAGACATAAAATGCTATTTTTGTTGTTTAACATGATTCTGTCTGTAAAGCCCAACTTCTTCGTTAGTCTCGTTTTAAAAGCCTCGAATTTGAACTTTACAATTCAGAATCAAGAAATTATATACAGACTTTATTTTATAAAATAATTAAAGAACTATGAGCAACATCAACTTTAAAATTGATAATGGAGTAGGCATTATCATCCTTAACAGACCGGATAAATTTAACAGTTTTGTTCGTCAAATGGCTTTTGATTTACAAGCTGCTTTAGACGAATGCGAGAAAAACCCCGAAGTAAGAGCTGTTTACATTACTGCAGAAGGTAAGGCGTTTTGTGCCGGACAAGATTTAGCCGAAGCCATAGATCCTAAACAAACAGAATTACCTAAAATTGTAGAAGAACATTACAATCCGATTATAGAACGATTGAGAAAAATTGAAAAACCTATTGTTTGTGGCGTAAATGGAGTGGCAGCAGGTGCGGGAGCCAACATTGCGCTAGCTTGCGATATTACCCTTGCAGCAAAATCGGCTAGTTTTATACAAGCGTTTAGTAAAATTGGGCTAATCCCCGATAGTGGCGGAACCTATTACTTACCTAGATTAATTGGTCTGCAAAAAGCTGCTGCATTAATGTTTTTAGGAGACAAAGTAATGGCTGAAGATGCTGAAAAAATGGGCATGATTTATAAAGCAGTTGCAGATGAGGTTTTACAGGAAGAAGCCCTGAAAATTGTTAGCACCTTGGCTCAAATGCCTACCAAAGGAATTGGTTTGACTAAAAGATTATTAAACGAATCGTTTAATAACAATTTAACACAACAATTAGCAAAAGAAGGTGAACTACAAAATGAAGCCGGCCAAACTTACGATTACCAAGAAGGTGTAAATGCATTTTTAGAGAAACGTAAACCAATCTTCAAAGGGAATTAATTAACAAAAGTAAACATTAGGAATGAAGAAAAAAGATATAACTTATGAATGAAATAAATAAAGTAGGTGTACTAGGAGCAGGCTCTATGGGTTCCGGAATTGTGCAAATTGCAGCAACCAACAAACACCAAGTTACTCTGGTAGATTTAAATGAAGAAGCTTTAGTAAAGGCTTCAACAGGATTGAAAAATATTTTATCGCGTTTAGTCCAAAAAGAAAAAATTAGCCAAGCTACGGCAGATAATATTATGCAACGCATTACTTTTTCTACCTCAACCAAAGATTTAGCCGAATGTGATTTGATTATTGAAGCCATAGTTGAAAATTTAGAGATAAAAAAGAAAGTTTTTGCTCAATTGGAGAGCATTACTTCTCCCGATTGTATTTTAGCGAGTAATACCTCTTCGCTTTCTATTGCGTCTATTGCTGCAGCTTGTAAAAAACCGGAAAGAGTAATTGGTATCCACTTTTTTAATCCTGCACCATTAATGCCCTTGGTAGAAATTATTCCTGCGGTGCAAACATCTGAAGCGACAAAAAAAACCGCCCGAACATTAATTGACAATTGGGGAAAAGTAACTGTGCTAGCTAAAGATACTCCTGGGTTTATTGTTAACCGTGTAGCTCGTCCGTTTTATGGTGAAGCATTACGAATTTATGAAGAAGGAGTAGCCGATTTTGCCACCATAGATTGGGCTATGACCGAAATTGGTGGTTTCAGAATGGGACCTTTTACACTAATGGATTATATTGGTAACGACATCAATTACACCGTTACAGAAACAGTTTTTGAAGCGTTTTATTACGACCCAAGATACAAACCTTCTTTTACGCAAAAACGACACTCAGAAGCAGGTTGGTACGGAAGGAAATCGGGTAGAGGTTATTACAATTATGCCGATGAAGCTAATATGCCAACACCCAACAAAGACAAAGCATTAGGAACTGTTATTTTCAACCGAATTTTAGTAATGTTAATTAACGAAGCTATTGATGCCTTATTCCTAAACATTGCTTCTAAAGAAGATATTGATTTAGCCATGACCAAAGGTGTAAATTACCCTAAAGGGTTATTAAAATGGGCGGATGAAATTGGATTGAAAAATGTGCTTACACAATTAGAAACACTTTTTGCCGAATATGGTGAAGACCGTTACCGACCAAGTGTATTATTAAGAAGAATGGTGAGGGAAAACAAAAACTTCTTTTAATTATGAAACAAACACATAAAATAGTAACTAAAATGATGGAAACCGATGCTTTTAGCCAATGGTTGGGCATCGAAATCATTGAATCAAAAGAAGGATATTGTCAGCTAAAAATGACGGTAAGACCAGAAATGTGCAATGGTTTTGGCATTATACACGGTGGCGTAACTTTTTCATTAGCTGATAGTGCCTTGGCTTTTGCTTCTAATGCTTATGGCAGATTGAGTGTAGCATTGGAATGTTCTATTTCTTATCCTAATCCGGTAAATGTTGGCGACACCTTATTTGCAGAAGCAACAGAAGTAAATTTATCAAACAAAATAGGCATTTACAATATTCCGGTAACTAACCAAAATGGGATGTTGGTTGGAGCTTTTAAAGGTACTGTTTATAGAACAGGAAAAGAGTGGGAAATTTAGTTTAGTGTAGGAATTTATAAGTTTAGAGGGTTAAAACATAAAGATTGCTTCTGCTCCAACACACTCAACTTTCATTATAGCATCGCAATGACGTTGTCATTAAACTTCAAACATTAAACATTGAATCTCAAGAAACCAACACCTCTCCATCCATTTCTATTGGCAATGCAATATCCATCAGTTGTAAAATAGTGGGAGCAATATCTGCTAATTTCCCATCAACAATAGCTTTGTAATCATCATCTATTAAAATGCAAGGCACCAAATTAGTTGAATGTGCCGTATTTGGAGAACCATCAGCATTTATAGCTACATCGGCATTACCATGGTCGGCAATAATAATAAACGAATAGCCTTTTTCTATTCCTGTGTTTACAATACGTTCCACACAGTTGTCTACTTTCTCAACCGCTTTTACAATGGCGTCATAAACACCTGTGTGTCCCACCATATCAGGGTTGGCAAAGTTTAAACAAATAAAATCCGCAGGGTCATTATTAATTTCGTTCAAAATAGCTTGAGTCACCTCTTCAGCACTCATTTCCGGTTGTAAGTCGTAAGTAGCTACTTTTGGCGAGTTAATTAAAATTCTTTTTTCACCCGTAAAAGGAAGTTCCCTACCACCCGAAAAAAAGAAGGTTACGTGCGGATATTTTTCTGTTTCAGCAATACGAATTTGTGTTTTGTTATGATGGGCAAGTACTTCTCCCAAAGTATTCGTTAAATTATCTTTATCATAAAGAACATGCACATTTTTAAATGTCTTATCGTAATTGGTCATAGTAACATAATGCAGCGGAAGCGTATTCATGTTCCATTCGTGTTTATCTTCTTGCGTCAATGCAATGGTAATCTCTCTACAACGATCAGTTCTAAAGTTAAAGCAAATCACCACATCATCCGGTTTAATAGTTCCTAAAGGTTTTCCTGTCTCATTTACCACTACCGTAGGTTCTATAAACTCATCGGTAACATTATTGATATAACTCTCCTGGATACTTTGCAACACATTTTGCGTTGTTTTTCCTTCTCCTTTTACCAGCAAATTATAAGCTTTTTGTACACGTTCCCAACGGTTATCCCTGTCCATAGCATAATACCTGCCTATTACAGAAGCTAACTTTACATTGGTATGTTGAATTTTTTCTTGAAGTTGCTCTATAAAACCCAATCCACTTTTGGGGTCACAATCTCTACCATCGGTAAACGCATGCACAAAGGCATTTTTAATTTGATGATGATGAGCCATCTCGCATAAGCGGTACAAATGGTTTTGATGTGAATGAATACCCCCATCGGAAACCAACCCCATAAAATGAACACTTACATTGTTTTTCTTTGCGTATTCAAAAGCAGCTAATAAAGTAGGATTTTTATCGATGGTTTTATCTTCAACAGCTTTATTAATTTTAGCAAAATCTTGATACACTACTCTCCCTGCTCCTATGTTAAGATGCCCTACTTCAGAGTTACCCATTTGTCCATCGGGCAACCCTACAAAACCACCAAAGGTTTTTAGTTTTGCATTGGGATATTTTGCCAAGCAAGCATCAAAAAATGGGGTATTGGCATTGTAAATGGCGTCTGATTTGGTCT
>CAMPHX010000065.1 GCA_946886085.1 uncultured Flavobacteriales bacterium
TTTTATTAGAGATTACATTTATGATATTATTGCTAAGAATAGAAAACAATTACTAAACAGGAATGGATGTAATATTCAGTTGTACCAAGCAAATAGAAATAAATTTTTAACGTAACTTTGCCGCATTATGTATGCAGTAGTTGATATTGAAGCAACAGGAGGAAATTACCTTAAAGGTAGAATAATTGAAATAGCGGTTTATGTTTTTGACGGCACTCAAATTGTTCATGAATATTCATCTCTTATAAATCCTAAAGTTAGTATAGATTGGTACGTTACCAAACTTACCGGAATTACCAATAGCATGGTAAAAGATGCTCCTACTTTTATGGATGTAGCTCAAGAAATTCATCAATTAATTAGCGATAAAATTTTTGTGGCTCACGATGTAAATTTTGATTATAAAATATTAAAATCTGAGCTAAAAAGAACCGGATTAGCAATACAACAGCCTAAACTTTGCACCATAGAAATGAGCAGAACTGTTTTCCCGGAACAACCATCATACAGTTTAGGGAAACTGTGTAAAGAGTTAGGAATAGACATTCCACAAGAACAAAGACACCGTGCTGCCGGAGATGCTTTAGCTACCACCAAGTTGTTGCAACTGCTGTTGGATAACTAATTTTTTAACCACACACATATAGCGTTTTAATGCCGAAAAGAGAATACCTTTAATTATATAGCTTATTTTTAACTCTCCCCCTAACTTCCTCTCTTTAAAGAGAGGGGAAAAAGTTATCGCAAGATGACTTTGGGGTGAGTCATAATAACAACAGCTATTTAACATAAAAAATGTTTTACTCTGAAAGAACGACATCTTTTTAACCACACAGGCACATAGTTTTTTGTGCTAAAAAAAGAAAGTTTAGTTTCTCATAGCTTATCCGCCTTAAGCGGATAAAACACTTTGTGCCGCTATATTCACTTTTTAGGGTTATCGTTTTCTATGTTTCTATGTGGTTAGTTTAATATACTTAACCAAATTTCATGTTACATTAAGTAATTTATACTCTTTCCTTTATGTTTGTGCTAATAATTTATAGCATGATTAATATTTTTATGTTAGTTTTGTTATCCTAAAATGTTTTATATTAATGGCAATACATAATATTCAGATGGTTGATTTGCATAAGCAATATTTAGCCATCAAAAATGAAGTTGATGCTGCAATAGCAGGAGTTATAGAAAGCACACAGTTTATCAATGGCGATGAAGTAAAGCTCTTTCAAAAAGAATTAGAAGATTACTTAGGTGTGAAGCACGTAATTCCATGTGCCAATGGAACAGACGCACTTCAAATTGCACTTATGGCGTTGGGCTTAAAACCCGGAGATGAAGTAGTTACTTCAGACTTTACTTTTGCCGCAACAGTTGAAGTGGTTGGACTACTTCAATTGAAAATTGTATTGGTAGATGTAGATCCGAATACATATTGTATAGATACAGATAAATTAAAAAAAGCTATTACATCAAAAACGAAAGCCATTATTCCTGTTCATTTATTCGGACAATGTGCTAATATGGAAGCCATTATGCAAATTGCCAACGCACACCAAATTGCGGTAGTTGAAGATGTCGCCCAGGCGATTGGTGCATCATATACCTTTAATGATGGCACTACCAAAAAAGCAGGAACGATAGGTGCGTTGGGAACAACTTCATTTTTCCCTTCAAAAAATTTAGGTTGCTATGGCGATGGAGGAGCTTTATTTACCAATGATGATACATTAGCAGAGATTGCTCGTTCTATTGTAAATCACGGAATGAAAGTACGTTATTACTATGATAGAATAGGTGTAAATTCTCGTTTAGACACCATTCAGGCAGCAATTTTAAGAGTTAAACTTCGTCATTTAGATGAATATGCCGCAGCACGAAACAAAGCAGCAGCATATTATGATGAAGCTTTTAAAAATCATCCGAATATTAAAATACCTGTTAGAGATGAAAAATCAACTCACGTTTTCCATCAATATACATTAGTAGGTTGTTCTGTTGATAATTTTGAATTACAAAAAAGACTTACAGAAAAAGGAGTGCCATGTATGATTTATTATCCGGTACCACTTCACACACAAGAGGCTTATCGCACTCCTGAAATGAAAGATGAAGATTTTGAGATTACTAATGGATTATGTAAATCGGTGTTTTCATTGCCAATGCATACAGAATTAGAAGAAGATGAGTTGGCTTTTATAACCAAAACAGTAAAAGAAATAATCGAAGATATAAAACAGTAAAAATAAACAAATGAAAATAGCAGTAATAGGAACAGGGTACGTAGGTTTAGTTACAGGAACTTGCTTTGCAGAAACCGGTAATGATGTAGTTTGTGTAGATATTGATGCCAAAAAAGTAGAAAAAATGAGAAATGGAATAGTACCCATTTACGAACCTCATTTAGATGTACTTTTTGAAAGAAACATAAACCAAGGCAGGTTAAAATTTACTACAGAACTTAAAGGAGCTATTGATGATGCTGAAATTATATTTTTAGCACTACCAACTCCTCCTGGAGAGGATGGTTCTGCTGATTTATCTTATATTTTAGGTGTAGCCGATGAATTAGGAAAAATTATTACCAATTATAAAGTTATTGTTGATAAAAGTACCGTTCCTGTTGGCACTGCCGAAAAAGTAACCGCAGCAATTGCTAAAAATGCTAAAGTTGATTTTGATGTTGTTTCTAACCCTGAATTTTTAAGAGAAGGATTTGCTGTAGATGATTTTCTTAAACCAGATAGAGTGGTAATTGGAACTTCTTCTGTTAAAGCTAGAAAAATTATGGAACACTTGTATAAACCGTATGTAAGACAAGGAAATCCTATTATTTTTATGGATGAAAAATCTGCTGAATTAACCAAATATGCGGCTAACTCTTTTTTGGCTACCAAAATTACCTTCATGAATGAGATTGCCAACTTTTGCGAAAAAGTAGGTGCAGATGTTGATATGGTTAGAATGGGAATCGGTTCAGATACTAGAATTGGTAAACGCTTTTTATTTCCGGGTATTGGCTATGGAGGAAGTTGTTTTCCTAAAGATGTTCAGGCATTAGCAAAATCAGGTAAAGAATACGGCTATGAGTTCAGTATTTTAGATTCAGTGATGCGTGTAAACGAAGAGCAAAAAGTGATTATAATGCCTAAGATTAAAGCTTATTTTAACAATGATTTAAAAGGTAAAAAAATTGCTTTGTGGGGATTAGCATTTAAACCGGATACTGATGATATTAGAGAAGCTCCAGCTCTTTATATTATTGATGAATTGCTTAAATTGGGAGCAGAAATTACGGCTTACGATCCCGAAGCAATGGATAATGTAAAAGAAAAATATGGCGATAAAATAAATTTCGCGTCAGATAGAGATAGTGCTTTAGATGGAGCAGATGCCTTAGTTATTGCTACAGAGTGGCAAGTATTCAGAAATCCGGATTTTAATAAGCTAGCGAATAAGATGAATCAAAAAGTAATTTTTGATGGAAGAAACCTTTACGATTTAACGGAAATGAAAGAATTAGGCTTCTATTACAGTAGCATTGGTAGAGAAGTTATTAAGTAAAAAATACTTAAATAAACAAGAAAGGCTGTTCAATTGAACAGCCTTTCTTGTTGGTATCATTATTAATTAAGCAAAAATTTCGTTTGACTTAAAATGAAAATCACCTTCAATTTTAGCATTTTCATTGCTATCAGAACCATGAACTGCATTTGCAGAGATAGATTCAGCATAAATTTTTCTGATAGTTCCTTCAGCAGCTTCAGCAGGATTAGTAGCTCCAATTAAAGTTCTAAAATCTTCTACAGCATTATCTTTTTCAAGAATTGCTGCTACAATCGGTCCTGAAGACATGTATTCTACTAATTCTCCATAAAAAGGACGTTCTTTGTGTACTTCGTAAAAAGCACCGGCTTGTTCTTTAGAAAGTTGCGTATATTTCATCGCTACAATTTTAAAACCAGCGTCATTAATCATTTTTAAAATACCTCCAATGTAGTTTTTTTCAACTGCATCAGGCTTAATCATTGTAAAAGTTCTGTTTCCTGCCATTATAAATATTTTTTATTGTTACTTATTTTTTAGGTCGGCAAAAGTAGCTAATAAAAGCTAAATAAGTCAATAGACTAATTATTTTTTAATAGGAAGTTATAAAAGATAAAAAAACTCCAAACAAATTGATGCTTGGAGTTTTTTCTAGTTTTTGGTTGTGTATTTAAAACTTCACTAATTTTTCAGTTTTTAGTAACGTAGTATCCCCAATAACTTTAATAAAATAAATTCCAGCAGGGTAGTTAGCACTTACTTGTAAAACATTATTGTTGTTAACTGTTTTGTTGTACATGGTTTTTCCTGTTATATCTAAAATTTCAACGCTAATGGTTTTGTAATCATTATTTTCAATAGCAATATAAACTAATTCATTAAATGGATTAGGATATACTTTAATAATGTTTGTTGTTTGTATTTCGTTTAAGGAAACTAAAGCGGAATCGTAAATGGCAAAACCGTCAAAACCAGCTTCAGCAATATGTCCATCACCTTCATCGGTAGCTTTAACTATAAGTTGCATATTAGCGGTAAGAGGTAGGAAATTAATTATTTTAAATGATTTATGTACCCAAGTAGAAAAGTCGGGAGTATTGGCATCAGCATAATCTAACCTGGCTTCATTAATACCATTAGTTAAAATAACTACCATAGAATCGTCAGGATTTCCTGATCCACCACCATTAACAAACCATCTATCAAAATGAACGTAAGGATCTGTTGAAGAAGATAAGTCGAAAACTGGAGAAGTTAAAATAACAGTTCCTCCGTCAATATCATCTGTTCCTGATTGTCCCCCACCATTTCCGGTAACATAAGCTTGGTTCCCACAATCATTATTAATATCATTACCCGGATTTACAGGAACACTACTTAAAAAAGTTCCTATAGGCACATCTCTTACCCAAAAACCAGAGGAAGGACTATTTTGTGTTGAAGTTGTCCATCCTAAATTAAAATCAAAATCATCGTAATAACCTATATCTAATGTATATGTATAAGGGTTTCCGGAAGAATTAATTACTTGATTACTTAAACAAATAGAATAATGTCCCCAATGAGCAATATTTACATCATAAGTAGCAGGGACAAAATTGTTAATGGTAAAATTACCCGAAGCATTAGTGGTAATAGTTGTTGAAAATTGCGAACTAGTTAATTTTACCTGTGCATTAGCTATAGGATTATTTGTTCCAATTTCTAAAACTTGACCGCTATAGCTAAATGTTTGTATAGGTTCTAACTGAACATTAACTGTAGTGGTTTGTCCGGAAGTAAGCACAACATTAAATACGGTGTCAGGAATAAATCCAAATTTAGAATAAATAACATCATAAGTACCGGCATCAGCTATACCTGTTCTGTAATCTCCATTAAGATTTGAAGTGGTATTTATGTTTGTAGTAAGGATTTCAACATTTGCTCCACTGATAGCAGCTGAAGTGTTTAAGTTAGTAATATTTCCTATTAAATAAGCTGCTCTAACATAGTTTGGACCTAAAACAAATAAACCATTTTCAATATCACTTGCTAAAATAACTCCTGAAGGTAACCATGGATAAGCTCCCCAACATCCGTTAAAACCATCTCCGCTAAATTGTGGGGAAGTATCATAATGCCCAACTTCTATCATATTTGAAGGGTCGGAAACATCATGAATGGTTACGCCATCTCTATAGTAAGAAGTAATTAAATAATTATTGAAAAAATGAGTATTGTGTGGAATCACATCTTGTCCCGGACTTGACTGTACCTTATCTAAAAAGGTTATGTTGGTTAGATTACTTACATCATAAGCATCTATAAATGAGTTCTTTTTTTCATCAGTTGTAAAAACATACTGTCCATCATCTGAAAACCAAATATTGTGAGTAAAAAAGTTAGAAGTAGGTTGTGTAGCCATGGTTGTAGGGGCATTCTTATTAGCAACATTTACAACTACAAAAATCCCATCATTAACAGCTGCTCCCCAAAGTGTATCTCCTCTGGCAACTGCATCATGGAAATAATAAGTATTGTATCTTCCTAATTCAATAGGAACTTTTGGGTCATTGGTTAAATCTAGCATAATTGCACCACCAACTCCATTGTCGGCACCTAAAATATAACAAACTCCATTTTCATCAATATATAAATTGTGAGCAGATTGAAAAGGATATGTACTTCCTCCGTAACTGGTAACATTGGCAGCACTTAAAACTCCCGGCAGCGGATTAATGTCAATAATCATCATTCCGCCTGTGTTTTCGTTCGTTATATAAACGTGATTATTCCATGTTTTTAAATCTCTCCAAGTTGAGCTAGCACCCGGAGCAAAAAATACTTCTACCGGATTGGTGGGTGTAGTGACATCAACAATGGCAACACCTGTTTCAAAACCTACTAAAGCATACTCGTTAACGCCTTTTTTAACTCCCCAAATGTCATTTAAGTCACCTCGATTTCCAGGAAATGTTAAATTAGAAAGTAAATTTATGTTTTTGCTAGATTGAGCATTAGCTGTTAAAGCTAATGCTGAAATTAAAAATACAATAGAGATTTTTTTGAACATGATTTTATTTATTTTTTTAAAACTTTGTGCAAGATAAGATTATTAATTTTCAAAATAAATATAATTTAAAGGTATCTTTATAATCTTAAATGTATATTTGTTTTGTAAAAAGCAACGGAATAAAAAAGTTATATGTGCGGTATTGTAGGCGTAATTTCTTCTAAACAAACAGACCTTAAGCAGATAAAAATTGCTACAAATTTATTAGATAAAAGAGGTCCGGATTGTCAGGCAACAGTTGCTTTTGAAAACATTGCATTAGGCCATGCTCGTCTATCTATTATAGATACCTCTGAAGG
>CAMPHX010000066.1 GCA_946886085.1 uncultured Flavobacteriales bacterium
TAGCTACATTTGGAACTTGATTTTTAAATTATACGTTTAAAAACTACATGATAAAAGGTAACATAATAATAAAAGGCGGCTTTAAATTAGGTTTAATAGCTTTATTAACAGTAGTTTTCACAGGAAAATTGTTTGCACAAGACCCTGAGTTTACGCAGTTCTACGCTAATCAACTCTATTTAAATCCTGCATTTGCGGGGGCATCTTACTGTCCGAAACTTTCATTAAACCATAGAAATCAATGGCCGGGGATAAGTGGTTCATTTGTTACTAATAGTGCTTCTTATGATCAGCATGTAGATGCGCTGTCTGGTGGTATTGGCTTATTGGTACTTAATGATAGAGCAGGAGAAGGAACTTTGAATACGATAAATGTAAGTGGTATTTATTCTTATGAGTTACAGGTTACAAGAAAATTTACCCTTAGAGCAGGTGTTCAAGGAACATGGGCTCAAAAAAGAGTTGATTGGGATAAATTAACTTTTGGAGATCAAATTGATCCAAGAAGAGGTTTTATTTTTAACACTAATGAAGTTCAAAGAGATGAACCAAGAAGTTTTGTTGATTTCTCTGCCGGTTTGTTGGGATATACTGAAAATATATTTGTTGGTTTTGCTGTTCACCATTTAACTCAACCTAATGAGTCAGTAATTGAGGGCATTAGTCCGTTACCTAGAAAATATACTTTTCATGCAGGTGTTCAAATACCTATAGATAGTAAAGGTGAGCCGGCAACTTTATCACCAAATGTGTTAGTTCAACTTCAAGAAAATTTTTTACAAATAAATTTTGGTATGTATTACAATAAAGGACCTATTTATGGTGGGTTATGGTATAGAAATCAAGATTCTTTTATTGCTTCTATAGGTTTTGAAGCAGGTATATTAAAATTTGGGTATAGTTATGATATCACAGTATCTAAACTAACCAATCAAACAGCAGGTTCTCATGAGTTTTCTACAGGAATGCAGTTTGATTGTAAACCTAAAAAACCTAGATTTAGAACAATAAGTTGTCCTTCTTTTTAGTTAATCTTAAAAAATAGTTTTAAAAATAAATAATTATGAAACTGCAAAAAATAAATTTAATTTTCGTCTCATTGGTAATTACTTCATTGTTTTTTACTTCTTGTAAGCATGAACAATCAAGTACAACCGGATGGAATTATAATGACCCAAGAAATGGAGGTTTTCAAAAAGTACCTTATTTGGAACAAGAAACAGGTCCAGGTTTGGTTTTAATTGAAGGTGGTAGATTTACAATGGGTAGAGTAGAACAAGAGGTGAATTATGATTGGAATAATATTCCAAGAACAGTTACCGTTTCTTCTTTTTATATGGATGAAACAGAAGTATCTAACTTTGCTTATTTAGAATACTTATATTGGTTAGATAGAGTTTTTTCATTAGATTATCCTGAAGTTTATGATAAAGCTGTACCTGATACATTGGTATGGAGAAGTAAATTAGCTTATAATGAACCTTATGTTGAGTATTATTTAAGACATCCATCCTACAGAGATTATCCGGTAGTTGGAGTAAACTGGTTACAAGCTAACGATTTTTGTGCTTGGAGAACTGATAGAGTTAATGAAATTATTTTAATTAGAGAAGGTTTATTTGAGCATTACCCTAACCAAATTAATGAAGATAACTTTAATACTGAAGCTTATATGTTAGGACAGTATGAAAGTGGAAAAAGAGTTGATGGTATTCCTGATTTAGATCCTAACAAGGAATTTAGAAATGTTAAAATGGAAGATGGTATTTTATTACCAAAATATAGACTTCCAACAGAAGCAGAATGGGAGTATGCAGCTTACGGATTAATTGGAAATACGATAGATGAATTAATTCCAGACAGAAAATTATATCCTTGGAATGGTCATGCAGTTAGAAATTCTAACGAAAAGTATATTGGTCAGATATTAGCTAACTTTAAAAGAGGTAGAGGTGATAATATGGGAGTTGCCGGTAAATTAAATGATAATGCAGATGTTACAGCACCAGTTTATGCTTATTGGCCAAACGATTATGGTTTATACAATATGGCTGGTAATGTTAGCGAATGGGTAATGGATGTTTACAGACCTTTATCTTTAGAAGATAATGATGATTTCAGACCATTTAGAGGTAATGTTTATCAAACTAAAGAGTTGGATGAAGATGGTTATATTGCCGAAAAAGATAGTTTAGGAAGAATTAAATACAGAGATGTTGATACTGAAAAAGATAATTTAACGGACAGAAGAAACTATAAATCAGCTGACAATATTGATTATCTTGATGGGCATTGGGAATCTAGTGTATACTATGGAGAAGTTGGTGCAGGTACTATAGATTCTGATTTTGATGAATTAGATAAACAAAAGCAAATGTATCAATTTGGGGAAACATCTTTAGTTAATGATAGAGCTAGAGTTTATAAAGGTGCTTCCTGGAGAGATAGAGCTTACTGGATGGTTCCTGGGACAAGAAGATATTTAACCGAAGAACAATCTACTTCTTATATTGGATTTAGATGTGCTATGACAAGAGTTGGTAGTCCGGTTGGTTTAGGATATTAACATTGTTTAGCTTATAAAAAATTAAAACCTCTTATGAAATTCATAAGAGGTTTTTTTATGTTTGTTTATATGGAAATTCAGGAATTGTATCATCTTTTTTTAGAAAAAGAAAATGTTTCTACGGATACTAGGAATATTATTAAAGACAGTATTTTTTTTGCATTAAAAGGAGAAAATTTTGATGCTAATCAATTTGCCCAACAAGCATTAGATAATGGAGCATCTTATGCAGTTGTTGATGACAAAAATGTTGTTAAATCTGATAAATTTATTTTAGTAGATGATGTTTTAACTACCTTACAACATCTGGCGAATCATTACAGAAAACAATTTAAAATACCTGTAATAGGAATTACCGGTAGCAATGGAAAAACCACCACCAAAGAATTAATCTTTGCGGTTTTATCTAAAAAATATAAGACATTAGCCACCAAAGGAAACTTAAACAACCATATAGGAGTTCCATTGACATTGCTATCATTAAAATTAGATACAGAAATTGCAATAATAGAAATGGGAGCAAATCATATCAGAGAAATTGAGTTTTTGAGTAAAATTGCTGAACCCACTTTTGGAATAATAACCAATATTGGTAAGGCTCATATTGAAGGTTTTGGAAGTTATGAAGGTGTTATTCAAACAAAGTCTGAATTATATAAGTTTATAAAGCAAAATGAAGGGGTTTTGTTTGTTAATGAAGATGATGAATTGTTAATGGATTTGTCTTCTGAAATAAATAGAATTTGCTATGGAGAAAATGCAAAAAGTCATGATTTTAAATTAGTAGAAAGCTCTCCTAATTTAAAAATTGGATGGAACAACAATATAATCACAACCAATTTATACGGAAAGTATAATTTCCCAAATATAATGGCTGCAATTTGTATAGGAGATTACTTTAATGTTGCTGAACAAGATATTATTGATGCAATAGCAAATTATGTATCTACTAATAATCGTTCTCAATTTGCCGAAATAGGAGGAAATACTTATTATCTGGATGCTTATAACGCTAATCCAACTAGTATGAATGCAGCTATAGAAACGTTTATTGAAGGAAAATTCTTAAATAAATTAATGATTTTAGGCGATATGCTTGAGTTAGGTAATGTAAGTGAAGAAGAACATCGTATGATTATAGAAAAAGCGGTAAACAACCATTTGGCGACCATTTTTGTAGGAAATAATTTCTTTTCATTATCAGATAAATATAAAGATAATGAGTTACTCCATTTTTTTAAAAATTATGAAGAAGTAATTAACTGGTTTATTGAAAATAATCCTAAAAACAGAAATATTTTAGTAAAAGGCTCGAGGGGAATTAAGTTGGAAAAAATTGTTGAAGCCCAAAAATAGAATAGTTTTAGTTACAAAACTTACAATAGTTAGAGCTTGAATTATGAGTGAAAGGAATGTCTTTTTCTATCATTTCTTCACAAATTGTTTTAATCTGATTTTCAAAATTAGTTAGTAATTCCACTGTTATTTTTCCTTCACCATTAAGATTGAACTTCATAAAATCGTTGGTAAGTTTTCTAAAAGAAATAATACCGGCATTACATTCTGTTGTGCCGCTTAAAAATTTTGAGTTGTTTTTGTGATAAAGTAAAGCATAAAATAAAACTTGAAAAGCTTTGTTTTTTTTGTTGGGCAATAATAACTCATCAAGTTCTTTAATCTTTAATTCAGCAGGCTCTACACTACCGGTTTTATAATCAATAATTCTATTTAAGCTGCCTATTGAATCGACTCTATCAATAGTTCCGATAAGTTTAACAGTATTGCCTTCAAATCCATAATTTGTTGTGTAGTCTAATTTTTGTTCTAACGATTTTACAACTAAAGTTTGCTGACTTTTTTTAACCAAATTCAATTCTCTTTTAAGAAAATTATTGATATAAGTTTGAGCAACAGAATAAATTAAAAGGTTTTTACCACTTTTTAATTCAACATCACTAAAGCTGTTTGAAAAGACATCATAAGTAACCTTACTGGCATTTTTCAACATTAATTTTATGTGTTCTTCTTTAAGTTCTACATTAATAAATTCTTGGTAAAGCTGTTCGAAAATTTCATGAATAAAACTTCCAAAAGTGTTGTGTTCTATAGTTTCTTCAACGTCATCTTCTTCATTAATTTTTAAAATATATTTATAATAAAAATCTAACGGACAATTAATGTAGGTATTAAGTGCAGTAGGAGATAGCTGATTGCTCAAAATCTCCTTTATACGATTTACTACTTCGTCAGTTTTTTCAATAGATATATTCGATTGTTCAAATTTAGAAGTAGGATAGTTGATTAGTTTTTTTGTGATTTTAATATTAGGCTTTTTGGAGTTATTTAATTCATGTTCAATTTGAGTGATAAATCTACTTTGCTCTCCGCTACCAAACTCATTCGTTTCAGTATTATGGGTTATAAAGATATTTTCAGCATTTTGTATTAATCTGTAAAAATGATAAGCATAAACAGCATCTTTTTCGTAATGCGTTGGCAATTGGTAAGCATTTTTTAAGTCGTAAGGAATAAATGAATTAAAAGTTTTTCCTTTGGGTAAAACGCCTTCATTAGCACCAACAATAATTACATTTTTAAAGTCGATATTTCTTGTTTCCAGCATTCCCATTATTTGTAAGCCTTGTAGTGGCTCTCCATAGAGATCAATGGAAAAAGAGCTTAATAGTTGTCTGAAAATACTGTAAAATCCTTTAAAACTGGTTATAGCAGCTTGCTGAGTAAGTAACAACTCTAACTGATTAAAAAGTTTAGAAAAGTGAAATAAATACTCTAATTCCAGGTGAAAACTACTGGCAGTATTTTTTTTAATTAATTGCTGATAATGTTCTTTTCCAATAGAAATAATGGTTTTAGAAATGCTTATTAAGTCTAAGATAGTTGCTTTTACCGGTAATTTAAAAGGCAGAATATCGTTTATAAACTGAAGTTTATCGTTATTAATAAAAACCCAATTTTGCTGTATAATTTTTGAATTAAGCTGTTCAATTGTTTGGTTTCCGATAATAACATTGCTAAAAGGAAGCCTAAACAGGTTGATTAAATCTTTGTAATGGTAGGTTAGAGTATCTTTTGAACCAAATTTTTCCGCATTCATAAAAAGCTGAAAAATGGTTTCAAAAAATATGGTAAGACTGGTGTTTTTTAAGGGATATCCCATAGTAACATTTACATTCTGAATTTCATCCGGAATAGATTGCATAATCGGAATAAGCATGTTTTCGTCAGCTAAAACAATCGCAGTATCTTTATAATTATCTGTAGAATCAATTTTGCTTAAGATGCTCGATAAATATTTGGCTTGTCCTATTTGTTGAGGAATACCAATAATTTCAATGTTTTTGGTAGTTTGATTAAAATTATCATTTATCCAATTAAAAGGAGTGAAATTTTCTTTTTTAATATATTTTCTTAAAAAGAAACCACTTTCTTGCAAGTCGTCTTCCAAATAATACTTATCAGCATCCCAAAGAATTTCAGCTTTATTTTGTTTAATAAGCGAACTAATAATGGTTTCTTCGGCTTGGTTTAACGCATTAAAACCAACAAAAATTATTTTTTGCCATTGGGCAATTTTATTTTCAATAAAAAACTCAGGATTTTCAGCAATTTCTTTTGCTACCTTTCTAAAAGCCATCCCTTGGTAAGCCATGTTTTTGTTTTCTAAAGCGGTTTTATAAGTAGTGTAAAGCTGGCTAAGTTCTTTCCAAAATTTAAGGTATTGTTTCTGAAAGTCAGACAATTCTTCATTGCCTAAATTCCAAACTTCTATAGCTCTAATGTCGTTTATTTCTTTAAAAAACTTTTCAGGAGGAATTAAATACCTGTCAATTTCATTAAAATCGTGCAATAAAATTTGCCCCCATTTAGAAAAGTCTTCGAAAGTTTCCGGAGCATCACTAATGTTTTTATAACACTCATACAATTCAAATAACTGGTTGAGGTTATCTATAATTTCGGATGCTGAAGTTTTTTCAACAAAATCTTCTGTACCAATAATTTCTGGTAACCAAATAGGATTTTTAATTAATTTACTCAGTTCTTGTTTTAAAAATAATCCTGCACGTTTGTTGGGTAATACAATGAGCAGATGCTCTAGGTTTTCGTTGTATTTTGATATTAGATGACTGGCAGTTTTATTTAAAAAAGTATTCAATGAGGTAGCATTTAATTATTGATTACATAACGACTAAATTCATCGTAGCAAATATGGATTTCTTTGTGAAGATCAAATTCGGATGCATTTAAAATAAAATAATTTGAAAAATCGCAGTAGGTAAGAAAATATTCAGCAGT
>CAMPHX010000067.1 GCA_946886085.1 uncultured Flavobacteriales bacterium
CTATTAATGTATCCATTCAACAAATTAATCTAAAATCAACTACCATTAAAGAAAAAGTTAAGTACCTTTGTATTTGAACACACATTTTAATTTTATGTTAAAAACACATCACTTTCATATCCCTGTTATGGGAATTGGCTACACGATAGACACTCCTGTAAAAGTAGCGCATTTTGGCATTTCATCTGTTATTTCTTTAGGAGATGATGGGCTTATTGAAAGAATGAGAGCTTTTTATTGCAAACAACTTAATCTTCCCTACACAGAAATAGACAATGACACAGAAGATTACCGAGCCAAAAGAATTACCGCTTATTTGAATTTAATAGACCAAATTGTTCAACAGAATTTTAATGCCCTTAAAAAAGAATCTTTTACCCCCGAAAGCAACCTAACAAAATACTTCGAAATACTTCCTGACTCTTCTCCTCTGAGAAAAGATTACTTGGAAATGCTTAAAGAAACTGACACTTCAAAAAAGGCAGCATTACAAGAAGAACTAAAAAACAACATGGAAGCAGGTTCAATTGATGTGAACATTATGACCAAGTTGGATAAAGATAATTACACCAAAAAAGGCGAAAAAATGCCTATCGAATATAATGATGCTCATGCTGCCGCTAGAGGTTTTGCTAATAGTACATTAAATTCCGGGTTGGTACTCTCCGCAGGATTAAGTCCTAGATTGTACTCCTACTTATCAAAATTCGATTGTTTTTTTCCTGATGAAAATGGCAACTTAGATAAAAAAATTATTTTAAAAGTTAGTGATTACCGTTCTTCTTTAATTCAAGGTAAATTTTTAGCCAAAAAAGGATTATGGGTTTCTGAATACAGAGTAGAATCAGGCTTAAATTGTGGTGGACACGCTTTTGCTACTAACGGGTTTTTAATGGGTCCTATTTTAGATGAATTTAAGAACAATAGAGCAGCATTAATTAAAGAAGTTCATACAATATTAAACGATAGTCTAACACAACAAGAACGACCAACGGCAAAACAACCCCTTAAGCTATTAGTTACTGCTCAAGGAGGTGTTGGAACAGCTAAAGAACACAATTTTTTACTTACAAAATATAACTTAGATAGTATTGGTTGGGGAACCCCATTTTTATTGGTTCCTGAAGCTGTTAATGTTGATAAAGATACTTTCGAGAAACTATCAACTGCAACAGAAGATGACCTTTATTTAAGTAACATTTCACCTATAGGTGTTCCTTTTAATTCGTTAAGAGGTAATACTAAAGATGTTGAAAAAGAAGAAAAAATAGCTGCAGGAAAGCCCGGAAGTGCTTGTCCTAGTCAGTATTTAAAATTATACAATACTGAGTTTACAGACAGACCTATTTGTGTTGCCTCAAGACAATACCAAAAGCTTAAAATTGAAGAGCTTAACAAAAAGAACTTACCTGATGCTCAATACCAAAAAGAGTTTGAAAAAATAACTGTTAAATCTTGTATTTGTGCAGGGTTAGTTATGACTCCTTATATTGAACACGATATGCTTAAATCTTCTGATGGAAAAGGCATTTCTGTTTGTCCGGGACCTAACATGGCGTATTTCTCTAAAAAATCTACTATAGCAGAAATGGTAAGCCATATTTATGGTAGAATTAACTTATTAAATGATACTTACCGTCCAAATCTTTTTGTAAAGGAATTGAGCATGTATGTTGATTATTTGAAAAGAGAAATCAATGAATCTATAGATGCCATCAACGAAAAGAAACAAAAATACTTTGAAGAATTTAAAGACAACCTTATTTCCGGTATTGAATATTACAAAGAAATAGTTGATGACATGAAAGAAGAGTCTGACATCTACAAAGCTAAAATGGTTGAAGAACTAGAGAAGTATTACTATAAAATTAACGACATCAATCTTCCTGTTTATCAAGAAGTAACTGTTAAATAAAGGGTAAGGAGTTTTTAAACTTTTTACATAATAAAAAAACATCGCTGAATCAGCGATGTTTTTTTATATACCATTTAAGACTAATTAGTTCTTAAATACTTTTTGAACATAATTAATAGTTTCATTTTCTACCTTTAAAAAGTAAATTCCTTTAGGTTCATTCTCTAAATTCAACATCAATTTTATGCCTGAAAATTTACCTTGAGCAACAGTTTTTCCATCAATACTCATTAAGGTATAATCTACCAACGAAACAGTAGATGAGAAATCAACAGTTAAAATTCCATTGTTTGGATTTGGATAAACATTAACACTTGCTTTACTTAACTCATCAATTCCAACAACAGTAATATTCTCACAGGCTGATGTGTCAATACAGTTTCCTACAGTGATTTCTACTGCATAGTTTCCGGTAACTGTTGCTGTAAAACTTTGAGAGGTTTCTCCATTAATTACTGCATTTCCATTATCACAATCTAACCATTGGTATATTGCTCCTGTTTCATTAGCTGTTAAAGTAGGATTATTATTTGTTATTGAATCATCAATAGCAGGCAATACATTTAAATTTACTGTTACCGTTGAATCACAACCATTTGCTCCTCCATTTACAAACACTTCTGTTCCCGATGGATTATTGGCATTATAAATTGTTCCGTTAACTACAATACTATCATTATTGCATATAGTATTAGTAACACTTCCTGTTAATGGAGTACTACCTATAATAATATCGTCATACATAGCAGTTGCAGCGCTTAGATTAAACAAATGTATTCTATCCATTGTTGTGGCAGTAGTTGATCTAAATGGCCATGATGTTAATATTAAATTTCCATCTAAATAAATATCCATGGTTCTAGCAGTCCAATTGATGTTTTGCACTTCCACATGATACCATTGGTTGGGATTAATAGGAAAATTTTGTCCGGTTGAACCGTAAAAACGCAAACTATTAGTACTGTTGAAATAACAAAATAGAATACCATTATCAGAATTAATATTGGCATCACCAATCACCACATAACCATTAGCAGCTGTAGTGGTATTTGTTCTCATTTTAAAAGAAATATAACTAGGTTGACTAGCAGAAAAAGTAGCATAAGTACCTTCGTAAAAAGCACTGCTTCCCGTTTGCTCAAAAGAAAAAGCACCCTGAGCCGGATTAGTACTTGTTACATTTCTGGTGTAAGTCCCTGTTCCAAATAACCATTGGGCAGCTAAAGTACCTCCTTCAAAATCATCATAAAGAATATTACATTGAGAATAAGAATAAAGACTACTTAAAAAGATAGTTAAAAGAGTAAAGATTTTTTTCATATTTTTAAAGTGTTAGTTAATATTTTTTAAAGAAGAATGCTTGATTTACGATGTATTTGATAAATAGTTCTATACTTCACAAAATAATGTATTTAATTAAATTACCACATTCACAATTTTTTGTGGAATAACAATCACTTTTTTAGGCGTTTTACCTTCCAAGTATTTTTGCGATTGTTCATTCGCCAACACTTCTTTTTCTATGGCTTCTTTGCTCATATCAGCAGGAAGTTCTAACATAAAACGCATTTTACCATTAAAAGAAACCGGGTATTTGTGATTACTTTCTACCAAATAAGCATCATTATGCTTTGGAAAAACCGCATAGGTAATGCTTTCGGTATGACCCAATTTTGCCCACAATTCCTCTGCAATATGAGGAGCATAAGGTGCTAAAATAATCAATAGTGATTCTAAAATTTCACGGTTGTTGCATTTTAAGGCGGTCAGTTCGTTGACACATATCATAAAAGCAGAAACAGGTGTATTAAACGAAAAACGCTCAATGTCTTCTTTTACTTTTTTAATGGTTTTATGTAAACTTTTAAGATCCTCATTGCTTGGTGCTTCATCCGAAACGTTAAACCCATTATCATCATGATATAAACGCCATAGTTTTTTTAAGAAGCCATGCACACCTGTAATTCCTTGCGTATCCCAAGGTTTATGTTGCTCCAATGGTCCTAAAAACATTTCGTAACAACGTAAAGTATCTGCTCCAAACTTTTCTACCAATTCATCTGGCGTTTGCACGTTGTATTTGGATTTGGACATTTTGTCTATTTCTCTACCAACAATAAAATCTCCATTTTCTTCTGTAATAAATTTAGCATCTTTTAAAAACGAAAGCTTAGCATCTTCTGAAGCACTTAGAATATTTAATTTATCTCCTCCCTCTATATAATTAATATCAATATAATGAGAAGAATAAGATGCTATAGAAATTGTAAAGGGTGTCCCATCAATATTATCTCCATATAAATTGTATGCAATTCTTATTATTTCTTTTAAAACCTCTTTATCTTCTTTTCTTGATAAATCATATTTTCCTTTTGAAAGAAAAATACTTTTCCCCATATCTATAGATAATCCAGTATAATCCACTTCATAATTCCTATCTCCCAATGTATACTTTACTTTAAAATTAACTCTATAAACCAACGCACTATTCCCCTGAATCATCCCCTGATTTATCATCTTTTTAAACGGCTCGTCAAATGGGATATAACCTAAATCGTATAAAAACTTCGTCCAAAACCGAGCATACAATAAATGTCCGGTAGCGTGTTCGGCACCACCAATGTATAAATCTACATTTTGCCAATAAGCCACTTTTTCTTTAGCAACAAATTCATTGTCGTTGGTGGGATCCATATAGCGTAAAAAATACCAACTACTTCCTGCCCAACCTGGCATGGTGTTATACTCCATTCGCTCTCCTGGGCATGCTACATTCCAATCTTCTTTTTTAGCTCTAGCTAATGGCGGTTGTCCATCTTCAGTAGGTAAATATTTATCTACTTCCGGCAATACAACAGGCAAATCCTTATCATCAATTAAATAAGGCACTTCGTTTTTGTAATACACAGGAAAAGGTTCTCCCCAATATCGCTGACGAGAAAACACGGCATCTCTTAATCTGTATTGTGTTTTTCCTTTGCCTATGCCTCTTTTTTCAATTTCGGCAATGGCTTTTTTTATGGCTTCTTTTGCAGGTAAGTCATTCAAGAAATCAGAATTAGCAATAATCGCATCTTTCTCTGCATAAGCTCCTTCAGAAATGTCTTTGTCTTTAAAAATATTTTTAATTTCAATATTAAAATGCTTAGCAAAATCCCAATCACGTTGGTCGCCACAAGGCACAGCCATTACTGCTCCGGTTCCATAGCTTGCCAACACATAATCGCCTATCCAAATTTGCACTTTATCTCCAGTAAACGGATGTATAGCAAAAGCTCCGGTAAATGCTCCGGTAATATTTTTAATATCTGATTGTCGGTCTCTTTCCGATTTTAATGAAGCAGCTTTTTGGTAGGCTTCCACCTCAGCTTTTTGCTCAGCAGTAGTAATTTCATTTACCAACGGATGTTCCGGTGCTAATACCATAAACGACACGCCAAAAATGGTATCGGGGCGGGTGGTGAAAACTTCTATATCCCTCTCTTCTTTGGAGAGGACTTTAAACTTCACAGACGCTCCCACACTTTTTCCAATCCAGTTTCTTTGTATGTCTTTTATAGATTCCGACCAATCCAGTTCTTCTAAACCGGAAAGTAAACGCTCAGCATAAGCGGTAATTCGCATACTCCACTGACGCATCAGTTTTTGTTCTACAGGATGTCCGCCACGCTCAGAAACACCATCTTTAATTTCATCATTGGCTAACACAGTTCCCAAAGCAGGACACCAATTTACCCATGTATCCGATAAAAAAGTAATGCGGTAATTCATTAGCATTTTTTGCTGCTCTTCTTCGCCCCAACTGTTCCATTCTTCTGCCGAAAAATTAGCTACATCAGCACAAACAGCATTTACAGCTACATTTCCGTTGGTTTTAAATTGTTCTATTAGGGTATCTATTTTTTCTGCTTTATCGCTAGTTTTATTATACCATGAATTAAATAATTGTTTGAAAATCCATTGCGTCCATTTGTAATAATTCGGATCGGAAGTCCTAACTTCTCTATCCCAATCAAACGAAAAGCCTATTTTATCTAACTGATTTCTGTAACCCGGAATCACATTTCCTTGTTTGTCAACACCACCTTCAATATTTACTTTAGTAGTAACCGCAGGGTGCTGACCGGTTTGTATAGCATATTGTTCAGCAGGCAATCCAAACGAATCGTAACCCATAGGATGCAATACATTGTAGCCTTGTAATCGTTTATAACGAGAAAAAATATCAGAAGCAATGTAACCCAGTGGATGTCCTACATGCAAACCTGCTCCCGAAGGATAAGGAAACATGTCTAACACATAATATTTTGGTTTTACACTGTTATCTTTTGCCGCATAAGTTTTGTTTTCTTCCCAATACTTTTGCCATTTCTTTTCAATCTCGTTAAATTGATATTGCATCGTTAATAAGTCTTTAAATGAGGTGCGAAATTAACAAATAATAGCTGTATTTTTGTTGGTGAATTTGGAAAAGACGATATCTCGCAAGAGAATTAATTATCTCTCGCAAAGACGCTAAGACGCAAGTATGACTAGAAATATATTGTCTCGCAACAAAACTCTTATACTAAAAACATGACAGAAAACGAGTTGTCAAAAATAATTGTGAATACTGCTTACCAGATTCATTATGAACTTGGTCCAGGATTGCTTGAATCGGTATATGAGGAAATAATGTTTTATGAACTATGTGAACAAGGGTTAAAAGTTGAGAGACAAAAAGGAATTCCAGTAATTTGGAACGATTTGAAAATGAATGTTGGTTTTAGGGCAGATTTAATAGTTGAAAACAAAGTAATAATTGAATTAAAATCCGTTGAAGCAATTGCTCCAGTACACCCCAAACAACTACTAACCTATTTAAAACTAACAAATTTAAAATTAGGCTTGTTAATTAATTTCAATGAGTCATTAATAAAAAAAGGAATAACAAGAATTGTAAATAATTTATAAACTTTGTAC
>CAMPHX010000068.1 GCA_946886085.1 uncultured Flavobacteriales bacterium
GTATTGTTTTAGTTATAAGCAGCATAATGCTGTTTATGGCAGATTTAGCGTTGGGTTCTGTGCATATTCCTCTTGCTTCTATTGTAGATATTTTATTGGGAAATGAAGCGGAAAAAGAAAGTTGGAACATTATATTATTATCTTCTAGGTTACCGAGAGCTTTAGCAGCAATTTTGGCAGGAAGTGCATTGGCTGTTAGCGGATTACAAATGCAAACCTTGTTTAGAAATCCGCTGGCAGGGCCATATATTTTAGGAATAAGTTCAGGAGCAGGGTTGGGGGTAGCTGTTTTTATTATGGGTTTTTCTGTGTTGGGAATTTCTTTAAGTAGTTCGGTTTGGTTTGCTAATTATGGGATTGTTATCAGTGCCATTTTGGGTGCTGTTTTAGTATTGTTGCTTTTAATGGCGGCTATTGCTAAGCTAAAAGATATTATGACGGTTTTAATATTGGGAATAATGATAGGCAGTATTGCTACCGCATTCATTAGTATTTTAGAATATTTTTCTCAAGAAGATAGTTTAAAATCTTTTGTTTTATGGACTATGGGAGATTTAAGCAGTGTAGCTCCGGATAGTTTAAAAATGTTGTTTTTTATTGTAATGATAGGCTTGACAGCTGCTTTTGCTATTTCCAAACAATTAAATGCCTATTTATTGGGTGAAGATTATGCTCAGTCGCTGGGGACAAATGTAAATGTTACCAGGTATTTGGTGATTTTAGTTACCGCTTTATTAGCAGGAAGTATCACTGCTTTTTGTGGACCAATAGGTTTTGTGGGAATTATCACACCACATATTGCCAGAATGTTTTTAAAATCTGCCAATCATTTTTATTTAGTGCCTTTGTGTATGCTGTTAGGTATTAACATTATGTTGTTAGCAGACATTATTGCTCAACTACCAGGAAGCGATAAAACGTTCCCTATAAATGCAGTTACTTCATTAATTGGTATTCCATTTATTTTTTGGATAATTTTTAGGAATAAAAAAATTGCAGCATTAAATTGAAAAATATCCTCTCCATATCATCATTATGTATTGGCTATGACAAGAACAACGTGTTGAGCAATATTAATGTGGTTGTAGATCAACCCAAACTCATTACGCTTATAGGAAGAAACGGGCAAGGAAAATCTACGCTATTAAAAACGCTTACTGGCTTAATTCCGGCAATTGACGGGGAAATATTTTTTGGAGATAAAATCAACAAAGAATTAACACACAAAGAAAAATCAAAATTGTTTAGCGTGGTACTTACTTCGCCACCGACAATTAACAATATTACAGTTAAAGATTTTGTTGCTTATGGCAGATACCCTTATACCAATTGGTTAGCGGTAAAAAAAGAAGAAGATAATTGGCAAATTAATCAAGCAATGGAGCTTTGTGGAATTACCAATTTTGCAGCTACAAACATTGCTAATTTAAGCGATGGAGAGAGACAAAAAGTTGCGTTGGCAAGAGCTATCGCTCAAAACACACCTATTATATTTTTAGATGAACCTACTTCGCACCTTGACTTAGTAAATCAATCTGAATTATTTGATTTGCTTCATCAATTGGTTGAAAAACAAGCAAAAACTATAATTATCTCTTCGCATCAACTAAACTTAGCATTAAATTATGCTGATGAAATTTGGTTGATAAATAATGGAGAATTAGAAGCAAATACGCCTGATTTTTTTATGAAATCGGGAAAAATTGAAGCACTTTTTGGTGGATTAAAATTGAAGTATTTTTAATGCCTTTCAAGCTAAAATCAATATATTTGCCACTATTATAAATCATTTTATTTTCATAACACTTGAAAACAGACAAAAAAACATCCAAACAGCAAGAGCCAAATAAAATGAAGAAAGTACTAATATTTTGGTTAATTGTCTTGCTTCCTTTTCTATTTCTGTATGTTTTATTCTTAGGTGCTAAACATGGTACGCTTAGCTTTGATCCTTTGCCTGACTTAACCGAGCTAGAAAATCCTACAAGCAATTTGGCTTCAGAAATTATAACTGCTGATGGAAAAGTAATAGGAAAATATTTTAAAGAAAATAGAACTAACATTACTTATGAGGAGCTTTCTCCACATATAATTGATGCGCTAATTGCTACCGAAGATGAACGTTTTCACGACCATTCGGGAATAGATTTTAAAGGTTTAGTGCGAGCTGTTGCTAAATTAGGTCAAGCCGGAGGTGCTAGTACCATTACTCAGCAGTTGGCTAAAATGATGTTTGAGCATACAGCTGACAACATTGTAGAGCGTATCAAACAAAAACTTCAGGAACAAATTATAGCGGTAGAGATAGAAAAAAGATATACCAAGGAAGACATTATTGTGATGTATCTAAACAAGTTCGACTTTATCTATAATGCCGTTGGAATTAAGTCTGCTAGCAACGTTTATTTCAATAAAGAACCTTTTGAATTAAAAGTTGAAGAAGCTGCTATTTTAGTAGGGATGGCTAAAAATCCATCATTATACAATCCTAAAAGATTTCCCGAAAATGCTATGAAAAGAAGAGAAGTGGTACTCTCTCAGATGAAAAAAAATGAATTGCTAACGCAAGAGACTTATGATTCATTAAGGGTTTTACCAATTGAGTTGGATTACAAAGTGGTTGACCATAAAGAAGGTATAGCACCTTATTTTCGAGAAACATTGAGGTTAGAATTACAAGAAAAACTACAAGAAAAAGACAGTGAAGGTAATTACGTCTACACCAAAAAAGATGGAACCCCTTATAACATTTATAAAGACGGATTAAAAATTTATACGACTATAGACTCCAGAATGCAAAGATATGCTGAATATGCTGTTCAGGAACATATTGGCAACCATTTACAAGCCGAATTTGATAAACATCTTAAGAAATACAGAATAGCTAAATATCCTTACGATAATAAAATTTCTACAAGCCAATATGAACAATTATTGGATAATATGAAAAAAGGTTCTCCGAGATACAGAATAATGACAGGACAAGAATGTGCTAATTGCGGAAGAAGAGGAGATTTTGTGAAGAAGGTAGGAAAATTGTTTGTTTGTCAGGCGGAAGATTGTGGACACGAAAGCCGTGCTGTAACCAAGGATTCTATTGATATAATTTTTGCTGCACCTACCAAAATGACCATTTTTACTCACCAAGGAGATAAAGATACTACGATGAGTCCTTTAGACTCATTAAAATATTACAAAACATTTTTGCATGCAGGCTTAATGTCTATGGATCCTCACACAGGTTATATTAAAGCATGGGTTGGTGGAGTAAACTACCAAAACTTTGCTTACGACCACGTAAAAACAGCAAAACGTCAGGTAGGTTCTACTTTTAAACCTTTTGTTTATGCCGCAGCCGTTCAAAATGGTTATTCGCCTTGTTATGAAGTGCCCGATGTGGCTTATACTTTTCAAAAAGGAGAATATGGTATTTTAAAAAGTTGGACGCCTAAAAACTCTGATGGTTATAATACAGGTTGTAAAGTTTCTATGAAATACGCATTAGCTAACTCTATGAATTCTATTACCGCTTATATTATGAAACAATTTGGACCTGCAGCTGTTGTTGACCAAGCGAGAGCAATGGGAATTACCAGCACACTAGAGCCTGTACCTTCTTTATGTTTGGGAGTTGCTGATTTATCGGTTTATGAAATGGTGGGAGCCAATGCCACTTTTGCTAACAAAGGTGTTTTTATTGAACCAACTATGTACACGCGTGTGGAAGATAAATTTGGTAATGTAATTATCGATTTTCAGCCTAAAACAAACGAAGCGATGAGTGAAGAAACAGCTTACGTTATGCTAGATTTAATGAAAGGAGTAGTGGATGGTGAGTATAATAAATGTGTTGGAGATTACCGTAAAGCAAGAGGAAAAAGTCCAATGTACCACTCAGGAACAGGTATGAGATTAAGAGGAAGTGTTTCGGAGTCTCGCCCTTATGTCGGACATCGTTACCCAATAGCAGGAAAAACAGGAACAACACAAAACAACTCTGATGGTTGGTTTATGGGGATAACTCCTGATTTGGTTACCGGAGTTTGGGTTGGTGCTGATGAGCGTAGTATTCGTTTTGCAACAACTGCTATGGGACAGGGAGCAAATACTGCTTTACCAATTTGGGGCTATTACATGCAGAAAGTACATGCCGATCCAACAATAAAAATTTCAAGTGGCGATTTTGAGCGACCTCAAACACCTTTAGCTATTGAGTTAGATTGCAATCAATATAACCTTAATAATAATTTTAATTCAAGTTCAAATTCAACTTGGTAAGAAAAATTTAAAAATATAGAACATGGCTATTAATAAAGTGGTAAAAAATGCTGAAGAAGCTGTAAAAGGAATAGAAAGTGGAATGACATTAATGGTTGGAGGCTTTGGTTTGTGTGGTATTCCAGAAAATTGTATTGCAGAGTTGGTAAAATCTAATGTAAAGGAGTTAAACTGTATTTCAAACAATGCTGGTGTAGATGATTTTGGATTAGGACTATTGTTGCAAAAGAAACAAATTAAAAAGATGATTTCTTCTTATGTTGGTGAAAATGATGAATTTGAAAGACAAATGCTTAGCGGAGAACTTGAAGTAGATTTAATTCCACAAGGTTCGTTAGCAGAAAGGTGCAGAGCAGGAGGAGCTGGAATTCCTGCATTTTTTACTCCCGCAGGTTATGGAACAGAAGTAGCCGAAGGAAAAGAAGTAAGAGTTTTTAATGGTAAACCACATATTTTAGAAACCGCATTAACAGCCGATTTTGCAATTGTTAAAGCGTGGAAAGGCGATACCGCAGGAAATTTAGTTTTTAAATACACTGCTTTAAATTTTAATCATGTAATGGCAACAGCAGGTAAAGTTACCATTGCGGAAGTAGAAGAATTAGTACCTGAAGGAGAATTAAACCCTAATCATATTCATACCCCAGGAATTTTTGTACAACGAATTTTCCAAGGGAAAGACTACGAAAAACGTATTGAACAACGAACTACTCGCTCTCGCTCATAGATAATGTAACAATTCACTAATTTACCAATGTAACAATGTTTTATGGAGATAAGAGACAACTTAATTGTAACTAAGACCATCAATTTTTCATTATTAATCATTGAATTTTGTGAGGAGTTAGAATCAAAAAGAAAGTTTGTTATAGCAAATCAATTACTTCGTTCAGGAACATCTATTGGTGCAAATGTTCACGAAGCTCAAAATGCAGAAAGTAAAGCAGAGTTTATACATAAAATAAAGATAGCCGCTAAAGAATTAGATGAAACTAAATATTGGTTAATTTTATGCAAAAAAGCGAAAACGTATCTTTTTAATTTAGAATTGGAAAATCAGATTAAAGAAATAGGATTAATTATATACAAAATACTAAGTACAAGTAAAAAACTAAAATAATAAGTAGTAGTTATCATAATTGCTACATTGGTAAATTAACAAATTGTTACATTATAAAGTATGTTAGATAAAAACGGAATAGCACAACGAATAGCACAAGAATTAAGAGACGGATGGTATGTAAACTTAGGGATAGGAATTCCCACATTGGTAGCGAATTACATTCCCAAAGGCATAACCGTAGAGTTTCAATCTGAAAACGGTATTTTAGGTATGGGGCCATTTCCTTTTGAAGGGGAAGAAGATGCAGATTTGATTAATGCAGGAAAGCAAACCGTTACCTTACAACCGGGAGCTTCCATATTCGATTCGTCAACGAGTTTTTCTATGATTAGAGGTCAGCATGTGCAATTGACTGTTTTAGGAGCAATGGAAGTAGCTCAAAATGGAGATATTGCCAATTGGAAAATACCGGGCGTTATGGTAAAAGGAATGGGAGGAGCTATGGATTTAGTAGCTTCAGCAGAAAATATTATTGTTGCCATGATGCACACTAACAAAAAAGGTGAAAGCAAGTTATTGGAAAAATGTACACTTCCTTTAACAGGAGTAGGGTGTGTTACTAAAGTAGTGACCAACATGGCTTATTTAGAAATAAAAGATGGTGCTTTTCACCTAAAAGAAAGAGCTCCTGGTGTTAGTGTAGAAGAAATAAAAGCTGCTACAGCTGGAAAACTAATTATTGAAGGCAATATTCCTGAAATGAAGTTGTGATAGAGGTTTAAGGTTTGATAGTATGTTGTATCTTGTCGCTTTTATTTAATCTTATAAACCTAAAATTACCACAAGTTACACTGCGTTAAACTTGCGGGAGCGAGGGTTGGTGATTACGGATTAAATAATTTACAACAAACATAAGCTTTTTTTGAAAATTCTTAGTCGCTATCGCACAAGCATCGCTTTAGTTTGAGGATAGTGGGGAAGGAGCATAATTTTTAAATTCATATCCGACTTTTTTCAGCCAATCAAGTAAAAAACTCCATTGAGGTTCAGTCCATTGTGAAGTCAAATAATAATTATCACAAAAAATTTCTCGTGCATAATATCTTGTTCTTCCGTATTCGTCTTTAATTGGTCGGCTTTTGTGTTTTAAAACTTCATAATTCGAGTTGAAAACCCTTTTAGAATATTCTAGTTTTTGTAATTCATTTATTTCACTTGCTGACAAAAGATTTAATTCAAATAATTTTCTAAAACTATGTTGAGCAAATTGTCCAATTTTCATCCCGTTTATTTCTCTTTTTTTACTCGAATTTCTCGAAATAACAAATTTAGTATTTATTTCGGTTGATTTTGCTTTTCGATTATCAAGTTTCATTAATTTAATTGTTCTTGAAAAAAGTTCAGTTGTATCATGTTCTTCGTCTATATTTTCCAAAAGTGAATCTACAATGTTAGAATAGAATTTTTCATTCGAGATAAAGTCAATCGTAATATTTTCATCATTAATTACTTCTTTTGCTTTAATCATTAAATCC
>CAMPHX010000069.1 GCA_946886085.1 uncultured Flavobacteriales bacterium
GATATAAATATTAACGAAGTTAATTATATATATATTGAATATAAGTATATGGTAATTAATGATACGCTGAACTTATTGGACAATCAAGGTTATGAAAGAGTCGAAGGAACTCGTAATTATATTATTACTCCTAAAGAATTCACTGTAGGATATTCAAAAGACGAAAGACCTTTAAATTAGTGTGTTCCTCGGCACTGTTTCGTGGTAGCTTGTAGCTTTAACACCGCTGAAAAAAAAACGAAGATAGTTCGTTTTGGTAGTGTTATTTGGTTAAAAACTAATCAATATACATTTTATACCATTCTTGAAAAGAAATAAGGGCATAAATGAGTGCGGAATTATCTTCTTCGCCTTGCAAATGAGCTTGGATAATACGTTCAATATTTATCATTGAAAACCCATCTAGTTGGTTGAAAAAATCTTTGTCGAGGAGTTTATTTATTTTTTCTTCGGAGCTAAAAATACTTCTCAAAGGCATGCCAAAACCCGCTTTTCTTCGGTTAGTGATGTAGTTGGGTAAAGCAGTTTTGTAAGCATCCTTTAAAACAGCTTTGGTTTTTCCAAATTTATTGAGTTTGTAATTTCTCGGAAGGGCATAAGCCAACTCTATAATTCTGTAATCTAAAAATGGAACACGAGCTTCAATACTATTAGCCATAGTCATTCTGTCGAAATAAGCTACATTTTTTTGTAAGAAATTTTCGTGTTCAAAATCGGTAAAAGCATCAAACGGGTTTTGTTCTTCAGGAAAATAAGAAGAAAGTAAATCAATGGTTTTTTCTTTGTTGTTGCCAAAAACACTAGCTGCGTTTTCAAAATCTCCTACTATGGTATAAATGCCAAATCGGTAATTGGGGTAATTGTGGTATTTTCCCAATTTGTGTAAATACCTTCTAAAAGCTTTAAACTTTCCTTTTCCCTGATCGAGATTAGCCAATACATGAGAAATTTTTACCGATAAAGGCATTTTGTGTAACCAACCATCTATCAACGCTAGTTGATGTCCGGCATAACCTAGAAAAAGTTCGTCAGCTCCCATACCCGATAAAATAACTTTTGAGTGTTTAGTTGCCTCTTGTGTAATTAGGTAAGAAGGAATTTGAGAGCCATCAGCAATTAAATCATCACTGTATTGAATGGTTTTTCTAATGTTTTCAAGTGTGGTGTTATCGCTTCCAATAGCAATTTTAGAAAGCGATAAGTTCCATTGGTTGGCTAATTTTTCAGCATAATAATAATCTGAGGTGGTACCTTCTTTTTTTAAATCTTCGGCAGCCTTTCCTGCACAATAATGTTTAATATTAGTATTGTCTTTTAGGTAAGAAGCAATAATAGAAGAATCAATTCCACCGGATAGAAAAGTGCCAATAGGAACATCGGCAATTAACCTTTTCTCAACAGCATCTTGCATTAAATTACGGAGTTCTTCTTGAGCTTCAGGATAAGAAATATTACTATAATTGTTTTGCTTTTTTGGTTGCCAATAGGGAATTGTTTCAAAGGTTCCCGAATTAAAATCGAAAGTGCCAATATGAGCAGGCGGAAGTTTGAAAATGTTTTTAAACAAGGTTTCTGATTTCGGAGAATACTTGAAAACAAAATAATTCATTAGGTTTTCGGTATCTAGTTGAGGTTGAACTCCTGCTTTTAGGATGGCTTTAATTTCTGAACCAAAAATTAATGAAGATTCATTTTTATGAAAATACAAGGGCTTAACTCCTGCTCGGTCTCTCACCAAATGAAGTTGATTACTGTTTTCATCTAAAATAGCAAAAGCAAAATCGCCATTGAGCAAGTGAACAAAATCAATTCCTTTAAGTAAATAAAGTTTTAACAATACTTCAGTATCAGAACTAGAGCTAAATTTTTCGTTCGCTAAATAAGTGGTTTTTAATTCCTGAAAATTATACGTTTCACCATTATAAATTAAATGTACTTTACCATCGGGAGATGAAAAAGGTTGATTGCCATTTTCAGAAAGGTCAATAATGCTTAATCTGTTGTGTCCTAACCCAACATAACGGTTGTTTATTTCTTTTTCAATACTTCCGGTAGCATCAACACCTCGGTGGTGCAATGCATTTATCATTGCCGATAAGGGAAGTTTTTTATTGGAAATATAGCCGCTAATTCCGCACATGAAAAAAATATAAAGTAATTTTGAGGGACAAATGTTATCAAAATTTATTCAAAAAACACGAATAAATGGGCTTAGTTAACAAGAATTAATTAAAAAGTTGTTTAATTCAAACTAATTTGTAAATTTGCAGCCCCAATTTATTTTGGGAGAACTAATTATTTATTTATCAATTTTTAAACATTAGAAGATGTCTACAAAAATTAGATTACAACGTCACGGTAAAAAAAGATATGCTTTTTTCCATGTTGTTGTAGCAGACGCAAGAGCCCCACGTGATGGGAAATTCATTGAAAAATTAGGTGTTTACAATCCAAACACTAACCCGGCAACTATCGATATCGATTTTGATAGAGCGTTGCATTGGGTAAAAACTGGAGCACAGCCAACAGATACTTGTCGTGCTTTATTGTCATATAGAGGAGTACTTCACAAAGATCACTTAGATAGAGGTGTGTTGAAAGGAGCTATGACTCAAGAACAAGCAGATAAGAAATTCGAAGCTTGGATGAAAGACAAAGAAGGTAAAATTGAAGGTAAAAAAGATAGCCTTTCTAAATCTAAAGAAGAGCAAGAAAAAGCTAGATTAAAAGCAGAGCAAGAAGCTAAAGATAAAAAAGCTGCTGAAATAGCTGCTAAAAATACTCCGGTTGAAGAAGCTCCTGTAGCTGAAGAAGCTGTAGAAGAAACTACTGAGACTCCAGTTGAAGAAGTAGCTGCTGAAGTAAAAGAAGAAGCACCGGCAACTGAAGAAACTCCTGTATCTGAAGCTAAAGAAGAAGAGGCTCCTGCTGAAGAAGAGAAAAAAGAAGATTAATTAAATAATGCATGAAACGACCATAACTGAATTTTCATTACACAATTAGGGTGATTATTTAGGGAGTTCCATCTGACAGATTTAATAAAAACAAAAATGAACAGGTGAAAATAGAGGAAACCTTTTATTTAGGCTATACTTCTAAAGTGCATAGAAAAAATGGAGAATTGGTTGTAAAACTTGATGTTGATCAACCAAATGCTTACAAGAAATTGGAATCAGTTTTTATCCGAATAAACAAAATGGATAACCAACTGGTTCCTTTTTTTGTTACCAAAACAACCTTGCAAAATAACAATACTGTTGTTATAAAATTAGATGGTGTAGAAGAAGTTGATGAGGCTAAAAATCTTGTTGCTAAAGAAGTGTATTTGCCCTTAAGCATGCTTCCGCAACTGAAAGGAAATAAATTTTATTTCCACGAAGTAGTAGGATTTGCTGTTGAAGATTTGCATAAAGGAAATTTAGGAACAATCAATCAGGTGTTGGACTATCCTCATCAGGCAGTGTTAGAAATTATTTCTCCTGATAATAAAGAAATTCTTATTCCTGTTAGCGATGATTTTATTGTTGAGGTTAATCGCGAAAAGCAACTAATCAAAACAAACGCTCCTGAAGGGTTGATTGATATTTATTTGGAGTAAATTACCTTTGAGATGAGTAAAGGTTTTCAATTCAAACAATTTTTTATAGAACAAGATAAGTGTGCCATGAAAGTGGGTACTGATGGAGTATTGCTTGGTGCTTGGGCAAACATACAAGACGGAAGTGTGTTGGATATTGGTAGTGGAACAGGGTTAATTGCTTTAATGGCAGCTCAAAGGAATCCAAATGTTATGGTAGACACTATTGATGTAGAAGAGAATGCTTTTATTCAATCAACAATTAATATTGATAACAGCAAATGGAAAGATAGGGTTTTTGCTCATCATATAGCATTACAAGATTATGTTTCTGATAAAAAATATGACACCATAATTTCAAATCCACCATTTTTTAATAACACTTATCAGCCTGAAGAACAGAAAAGGAATATTGCCAGACAAAATTCGCTACTTCCTTTTGAACAACTGGGTTTCCATGTTAATCGCTTGTTGAAACCGGAAGGTATTTTTTCGGTGGTGTTGCCAAAAGAAGCAGAACATTTTGTGGAGCTTACAAAAAAACATTCATTGTATTTAAATAAGAAAATGAATGTTTTTCCCAACCCCAAAAAAGCTTGTAAACGAGTTTTGTTAGAATTTTCGAGAAAGGAAGACGAAGTAGTAGAGGAAAATTTGATTGTAGAGACCGATAAAAGACATATTTATACTTCTGAATATGAGCTATTAACAAAGGAATTTTATCTTCAATTTAAGAGGGGTTAAAAAATACACTTTATACTTTTTTTACAAAGAAATTAATTCATAACTTTGTCCGCTTTCGTTAATACTGAATTAAGTGAAATTTCAAAAGGAGTACACGATAGATTTTTCAGGGTTGAAACAAGGGGTTTGCCAGTTTGACTTTAATGTGGGCAAAGCGTTCTTTAGTATATTTGAAAATGAAGAGTATAATGATGCTGAATTTAAAATAAATTTAGCATTAGAGAAACAATCAACCATGATGTTACTAGATTTTTCTATTAAAGGAAAAATTAATGTAGATTGTGATAGATGTTTAGAGCCGGTAGATATTGAAGTGGAGTGTGAAGAGCATTTAATTGTAAAGTTTGGAGAAGAAATGTATGAAGGCACAGATGAAATAGTTATCTTACCGGAAAGTGAACATCAAATTGATGTTTCGCCATACATTTATGAGTTCATTCAAATAAATATTCCTCAGAGGAGAAAACACAAAAAAAGTGAGTGTAATCCAGAAGTAATAAAAAAACTTAAAGAAATAGAAGTAAAGAATACAAAACAAAAAGAAGCAGAAATCGACCCTAGATGGGCTCAATTAATAAATTTAAAAACAGAAAACTAAATAAAAATGGCACATCCTAAAAGAAAAACCTCGAAAACGAGAAGAGACAAAAGAAGAACTCACTACAAAGCTGTTGCACCAACTGTTGTAAATTGTTCAAACTGTGGAGCACCTGTTCTTTATCACAGAGTTTGTGGTGATTGTGGTTATTACAGAGGTAAGTTAGCAGTTGAGAAAACAGTAGCTATCTAAAAAAGACTAGCAAAACTTACTGAATTAATTCAGTAAGTTTTTGTTTTTTATAAATCTCTTCTATCTCTTCTAATTTTGAAAATAATTTTCAAAATAGAATACCCACTTTTAAAGCAAAACTAAATTATGAGTAAAATTACTGCCGCAATTACTGCTGTTAATGGCTATGTTCCTGATTATGTTTTAACGAATAAGGAATTAGAGACCATGATAGACACTTCTGATGAATGGATTGTTTCTAGAACAGGAATTCAAGAAAGAAGGATATTAAAAGGAGAAGGTAAAGGTGCATCAGTAATGGCAGCAGAAGCAGTAAAAGGATTGTGTGAAAAAAGAGGTATTTCTCCAAAAGAAATAGATTTATTAATTTGCTGTACTGTTACAGCCGATCATATTTTTCCGGCAACAGCCAATATTATAACAGATAAAGTTGGAGCTACTAATGCTTTTGGTTTTGATCTTAATGCAGCTTGTTCAGGTTTTCTTTACGGATTAACAACAGGTTCAAAATATGTTGAATCAGGTTCGCATAAAAAAGTAGTGGTAGTAGGAGTAGATAAAATGTCTGCTTTGGTAGATTATGAAGATAGAGCAACTTGTATCATCTTTGGAGATGGTTGTGGAGCAGTATTGTTAGAACCAAATGAAGAAGGTTTTGGAGTGAAAGATTCTATTTTAAAAAGTGATGGTTCAGGATTTCAATACCTACACCAAAAAGCTGGAGGATCTGCTTACCCACCTACATTAGAAACAGTTAAAAATAAAGAACACCATATTTTTCAAGATGGACAACCTGTATTCAAATTTGCTGTAACTAATATGGCAGATGTTTCTGCTGAAATTATGGAAAAAAATAAGTTAACCAGTGATGATGTCGCTTGGTTAGTGCCACATCAGGCAAATAAAAGAATAATCGATGCTACAGCCAGGAGAATGGGGTTAAGTGACGAAAAAGTGATGCTTAACATTCAGCGTTATGGAAATACTACTTCTGGTACAATACCTTTATGTTTATGGGAATGGGAAAATCAACTTAAAAAAGGAGATAATGTAATTTTATCTGCTTTTGGTGGTGGATTTACATGGGGAGCTATTTGGGTAAAATGGGCTTACGATACAAATAAATAAAATAACAAAAACAAATAAATTATGAAGTCATCAGAAATTCAAGAACTAATAAAATTTGTTGCAAAATCGGGAGTTAGTGAAGTTGAAATTGAAAACAAAGATTTTAAAATCACAATAAAAACTCCTCCTTATAAAAGAGGTAATCAGCCAACTGTTGAGGTAATCAGACAAGAAGTTGTTCAACCACAACAGCAACAACAGGCTCAGCAAGCTCCTGTAGCTGCTGCTCCTCAGACACAAGCTCAAGCTGCACCTGCTGCTCCGGCAAAAGAAGCACCAAGTGAAGATGCTAATTATGTTACTATTAAGTCTCCAATGATTGGGACTTTTTATAGAAAACCTTCTCCAGACAAGCCTAACTATGTTAGTGTTGGTGATGAGGTGAAAAACGAAACAGTAGTTTGTGTTATTGAAGCAATGAAATTATTTAACGAAATTGAAGCTGAAATTAGCGGAAAAATCGTTAAAATTTTAGTTGATGATGGCTCTCCTGTTGAGTATGACCAACCATTGTTTTTAGT
>CAMPHX010000070.1 GCA_946886085.1 uncultured Flavobacteriales bacterium
TTATTAAATTTATGTTTTTAGAAAATACCATACACTCATCAAAAAAGAAAGGCTGGATAGAAGTTATCTGTGGTTCTATGTTTTCAGGAAAAACTGAAGAACTTATACGCAGAATGAAGCGTGCTAAGTTTGCCAAGCAAAATGTAGAGATTTTTAAACCCGAAATAGATACGCGCTACGATGAAGAAAAAGTGGTTTCGCATGATGCCAATGAAATTCATTCTACTCCTGTTCCTTCTTCTTCTAACATTATTATTTTAGCCAATAATGTGGAAGTGGTTGGTATTGATGAAGCCCAGTTTTTTGATGATGGCTTGGTGGCAGTTTGTAACCAATTGGCGAATAGCGGTATTCGAGTGATTGTTGCTGGATTAGATATGGATTTTAAAGGCAAACCTTTTGGACCAATGCCACAAATCATGGCTTGTGCCGAATACATTACCAAAGTACATGCTATTTGTATGCATTGCGGAGAATTAGCCAATCATTCTCATAGAATAAACGCCAACGATAAGTTGGTTCAATTAGGAGAAACCGACACCTACGAACCTCTTTGCCGAAGTTGTTTTCAACAGGCAATTAGTAAAAAAGTAAACTAAAAATTAACCCTAAAAAATGACACTTTTACTCATTTACTTATTCATTGCTCTAGTTATTTCTTTTTTATGTTCTATAATGGAAGCAGTATTATTATCTGTTCCCATATCTTACTTAAAATCAATAGTTGAAAATGGAAATAAAAGTGCCATAAGCATGATTAAACTAAAAGAAGACATTGATAAACCACTTTCTGCCATACTTTCTCTTAATACTGTTGCCCATACCGTTGGAGCTGCAGGTGTGGGAGCACAAGCTACCATTGTTTTTGGAGATGCTTATTTTGGAATTGTTTCAGCTGCATTAACCATTTTAATTTTAGTTTTTACCGAAATTATTCCTAAAACATTAGGAGCTAATTACAGCAAAGAGCTTGTAGGAGTTATTTCAAAACTAATTAATGTTTCCATCATTTTAACATATCCGCTTGTTATCATATCTTCTTTACTTACAAGGTTGTTAGCGAGAAGTAAAATAGAATTAACTACAAGTAGAGAAGAAATTTCAGCATTGGCAAGTATCGGAACTCAAGAAGGTATTTTTGCAGATAAAGAAAATAAAATTATTCAGAACTTAATTAAACTAAAAAGCATAAAAGTCTCTGAAATAATGACTCCAAGAGTGGTAGTAGTTATTGCCAACGAAGAAATGACCTTACAAGAATTCTTAAAAAACAAGGAGTTTTTACATTTTTCAAGAATACCTATCTACCAAACTAATAAAGATAATATAAGCGGTTATGTGTTAAGAACAGTAGTATTTGAAAAATTAGCTGAAGACCAGTTTGACTTAAAATTAAAAGACATTAAAAGAGAAATAATAACATTTCCCAAATCTACTACACTATTTAAAGCTTGGGATGAAATGTTAGCCAAACGTGAACACATCTCATTAGTTATTGATAATTATGGTGGAATGGATGGTATAACTACCCTTGAAGATATTATAGAATCATTATTAGGTTTTGAAATTATTGACGAAAAAGACAAGGTTGACAATATGCAAAAATATGCGTTAGACAGATGGAAAAGCAAACAAAAAAAATACGATCTGCTTAAGGATGCAAGGAAAAAAGATGAAAACAAGAATTCATAGCAACAAAAAGTGTTTCCATAAAATGGAAACAAGCTATATAAAACTACGGTTAATCTATTTTGGTGTTTAAAACTATGTATCTATGTGGTTAAATTTCTTTACACTCGCCCGCTTGTACCAAGTGAGTAATATTAGTTGTTATTTTCCAAAAAAACATCCATAACAAAAAAATAACCTTGCTTCTTCCATAAAAGATTCCTTTTATTTACATTTACAGTTATAAAATTTGATAAATGGCTATTTACGAGTTTAATGGTTTTAAGCCTGTGGTTCATCCAACGGCTTTTGTGCATCCTCAGGCAGCAGTAACAGGCAATGTAATTATCGGAGCAGATGTATATGTTGGTCCCGGAGTTGCCATTCGTGGCGATTGGGGGAAAATAATCATTAAAGATGGTTGTAATGTGCAAGAAAACTGTACCATACACATGTTTCCGGGAACAACTGTTACGCTTCATGAAGGAGCTCATATCGGACATGGAGCCATTATCCACGGAGCAACTGTTGGCAAAAATTGCTTAGTAGGCATGAACAGCGTAGTAATGGATGATGTAATTATTGAAGAAGAATGCATTATCGGTGCATTGTGTTTTGTTCCTGCCAAAATGGAAATTGAAAAAAGAAGTTTAGTGGTAGGAAATCCTGCAAAAATCATTAAAAAAGTAAGTGATGAAATGATGGCTTGGAAAACCAAAGGCACACAACTTTATCAGGCATTACCCAAAGAAGCTTATGCTACTCTAAAACCTTGTGAGCCACTTACCGAAGAAGAAGCTAACCGACCTCAACAAGAAAAAATGTATGAAACCTGGAATAAAATTAAAACTAACCCTTAATAACTACAACTATGGAAAATTTAGAACTTCTTACCAATCCTTTAATCATTACATTAATTGTTATTGTCGCCATTTGGGATGCCATTTGGAAATTAATAGGCTTATGGAAATCTGCCAGAAACAACGACTTAGTTTGGTTTGTTTGTATCGCCATTTTTAATACCGTTGGTATTTTACCTATTATTTACATTCTTAGTAAGAAAAAAGAAAAAGCTGCTAATGAATAAGTTTTTACTGATAACCGCACTTTTATGCTTTGCATACATTAACAATACTACTGCTCAAGTAATAAACGACCCTATTGGTGCTCGTTCAACAGCTATGGGTGGAATTACCACTACGCTTTCCGATTTGTGGTCAACCAACAATAACCAAGCGGGGTTAGGTTTTGTTGAAGATTTAAGTGCCGGATTGTATTACGAAAACAGGTTTTTACTAAAAGAAACCAGTTATAAAGCTGGAGCTTTTGTGTTGCCTACTAAAACCGGAGCTTTTGGAGTAAGTATTGCCTCTTTTGGTTTTACCGAATTTATGGAAACCCGAGCAGGTTTATCGTATGGTTTACGCTTTAGCGAAAAATTTGCTGTTGGTGTACAAATGAACTATTTAAGAACCAGCTTAACGCAAGAGTTTGGAAGCAAAAACAGTGTTACTGGTGCTGTTGGTCTTATCGGAAAATTAAGTAATGAGATTACCTTGGGAGCTCATATTTACAACCCCAATAGAAGCAAATTAGCCGAATACGACAACGAACGCATTCCCACAGTAATGAAGTTAGGCTTAGATTATCGCTTTTCTGATAAATTAATTTTTGCCTTAGAAACGGAAAAAGACATTGATTTTAATCCAGTTGTGAAATTCGGAATTGAATACCACATTATAGATATTCTGTATATAAGAGGTGGAATTTCTAACAACCCAACATCCAGTGCTTTTGGTTTTGGTTTAATTATGAAAAACTTTATTCTGGAAGCTTCATCATCTTTCCACCAAACATTGGGTATGACTCCCGGAATTTCGCTGATATACAAAAAATCTGACTCCAAATCTTCTAACAAAGTAAAAACAGATTTTTAAATGTTGAAGAACTTAAAAAACATACTATTCTTTTTGTTTTTTCTTATTTTTTGCTTGAACCAAACTCAGGCACAAAATCGTGAGGATGAAAAAAATCAAATTATAGAAACACGAGTAGAATATTTGTCAGAAACAGATGAAAATCCTGATGCTGATTATACTACTATTTTTGATCAACTTTCATTTTATTATGATAAACCGCTAAACCTCAACAGAGCTGATTTTGATGATTTAAGTTCATTAAACCTTCTTAACGACATTCAAATTAATAACCTACTCATCCACATAGAAAAAAATGGCAAATTAATGACTTTAGAAGAGCTGCAAACTGTTGAGGGTTTTGATTTAGAAAGCATTAAATTAATATTACCCTTTGTAAAAGTTAGTGCCGATATTAATACTGCTCAACTTACTTTTAAAGAACTATTGAAAAATGGTAACAACCAATATTTTGTTAGAATAGAAAAAGTATTGGAAGAAAAAAAAGGTTATAGTCCAACTACCGATTCAGCCTTAGCAGCAAGTCCTAACTCACGTTATTTAGGTTCTAATGAGCGAATTTTTAATCGTTATCGTTATAAATACGGCAACCATGTTAGCATAGGAATTACGGCCGAAAAAGATCCCGGAGAAGAATTTTTTACAGGAACACGAAAAAATGGTTTTGATTTTTATTCCGCACATCTATTTTTAAGAGACAGAGGAAAGTTTAAGCAAATTGCTTTGGGCGATTATCAAGCTCAATTCGGACAAGGATTAACCTTTTGGTCGGGAAGAGCTTTTGGCAAAGGTGCCGACATTTTAATGATAAAAAGAAGTGCTACAGGACTGAGACCATACGCTTCTGTTGATGAAACCTTGTTTTTAAGAGGTGGCGGACTAACCTACGAGCTAGGTAAGTTTGAAGTGACAGGTTTTTATTCACATAAAAAAATAGATGGAAATGTAATTACTCAAGATACTTCGGGATTAGCACAAGAAGAAATTGAAGCCATCAATCAGGAAGGATTGTCTATTTCATCGTTACAACAAACTGGATTTCACCGAACTCCCAATGAATTGGAAGACCAAGATGCTATTACCCAACAACAAATGGGTGGACATGTTGCCTATAAAACCAGAAGCTTAAATATTGGAGCGACAGGTATTTTTAGCAAGATAGATGCTAAATTTGAAAGAACCTTACAACCTTACAGTCAGTTTAGAAACCAAGAAAGCGAACAAACAAAAGTGGGCTTAGATTACAACTGGATTTATAGAAATTTTAACTTTTTTGGAGAAGTAAGTCAAAGTATTGATGCCGGAAAAGCTATTACATCAGGAGCAATTGTAATGCTCGACCCAAAACTTTCTTTAGCTGTTTTATATAGAAATTTCGATAGAGATTTTCAGCCAATATCAAGTGCTGCTATTGGAGAAAACTCTGTAAATGAAAACGAAAAAGGGTTATACACCGGTATTATTGCCAAAATGGGCAAAAACTTTTCACTAACTGCTTATTACGATCAGTTTAGTTTTGGTTGGCTGCGATTTGGAATTGATGCCCCCTCTAAAGGACATCAATACATTACACAACTAAATTACCGACCATCCCGAAAAATGGAAATGTATATTAGAATAAGACAACGTTTAAGAGATAAAAGCACTCAGGTAGATGTTGATGATATAGATTATTTGGTAGATGAAACACAAACCAATTATCGTTTCAATTACTCCTATCAAATTACTGAGTCGATTAGGCTTAAAGGAAGAGTAGAATTAATTAATTACGATTTACAAGAATCTCCTTTTGAAACTGGTTATTTGGTTTATCAAGATATTATTTACAAAGCCAAAAGCAGCCCGCTTTCTTTTTCATTCCGATACGGACTTTTTGATACCGATTCTTATAACAGTAGAATTTATGCTTATGAAAACGATGTGTTGTACTCTTTTTCTATTCCGGCATATTATAATAGAGGAGTTAGAACCTACCTTACCACAAGGTATCAATTTAGAAAAGGGATAGATTTATGGTTGCGTTACGCCCTTACTTATTTCGAAAATGTTGATACCATTGGTAGCGGACTAGAAGAAATTCAAGGGAATCATCGTTCTGATGTGAAAATTCAGTTGAGATTTACTTTTTAAAATATACAAATGAAAATTTTAATAACCGGTAGTAACGGACTTTTAGGACAAAAACTAGTAGCTTTATTAGCTAACAAAGAAGGAATTACGCTATTAGCAACTTCAAAAGGAGCAAACCGAATAAGCAATTCAAACGGTTATCAATACCAAAGTTTAGATATTACAAATGAAGATGAAGTAGCTGCTATTTTCAATACTTTTAAACCTAATACCATCATTAATACAGCAGCAATGACAAATGTGGATAGCTGCGAATCGTTACAAAAAGAATGTTGGGAACTGAATGTTACTGCGGTGGAATTTCTAATAAAATATGCCGAGCAACATCAAGCACATTTAATTCATTTGTCAACCGATTTTGTTTTTGATGGAGAAAATAGTCCTTACAAAGAAACCGACCAAGCCAATCCGCTAAGTTATTACGGAAAATCTAAGCTGGCAGCCGAAAAATTAGTGCAACAAGCCAACACTCAATGGAGTATAGTCCGTACTATAATTGTTTATGGAGTAGCAGAAAACATGAGCCGCTCTAACATTGTACTTTGGGCAAAGCAAGCCTTAGAAAAAGGCGACCCGCTTACTATTGTAGATGATCAATTTCGTTCGCCAACATTAGCAGAAGATTTAGCAATAGGTTGTTGGCTCATTGCGGAAAAAAAAGCTACAGGAATTTTTCATCTTTCAGGTAAAGATTTAATGAGCATTATTGAATTGGTGTATCGTGTAGCAGATTTCTATGGTTACGACAGAAATAATGTGCAACCCATAAAATCAAACTCTTTAAATCAGGCTGCTAAAAGACCACCAAAAACAGGATTTATTTTAGATAAAGCCATTAATGAATTGGGTTATAACCCTTGCTCTTTTGAAGAAGGATTGGCAATAGTTGATGAGCAATTAAAAAATAAATAAGCAACCTTTTGCTTTAAATTTAGCTAATACCAATCTTAAAATAATGCAAAGTATATATTGTATGC
>CAMPHX010000071.1 GCA_946886085.1 uncultured Flavobacteriales bacterium
GTTTTAACTTGTTTAATAAAGCATTGTATTCACTTTCTAAGCTTTTAAAATATTTATCTGCTTTAGCGGCTTTTTCTAACTTTTCTAATAACGCTTCACTATCTGTAGTGTAGTCATAGTCCTTACCTTCAAGAAACTTAACAAACTTTTCATATTCTTCATCAGAAATAGTAAACGCATCTACTGCAGGAATTGCATTGTTTTTTAATTTAAAAACTGTTGCATAATCAAACAAATGATTTTTTAGATACAAGCTGGTAGCAATATCGCTAATTTCTTTTTTCTCTACTTTAATATCGGGTTCAATACCCATTCCGTCAAAAACAGGTCTATATGTTTTTAAGGTTTTAAACTCTCTTATTAAAGAATCCGGAATTGCATTTACTTTTCCATCCTCATCTTTATGAGAATAATCTAATTTTTGAATACATCTTCCGCTTGGTGTATAATATTTAGCAACGGTAACTTTTAATTTTGAATTATAACTCAATGGTCTTACTTGTTGCACCAATCCTTTTCCGAACGAACGATTTCCAATAATAACAGCTCTATCATGGTCTTGCAATGCTCCCGATACAATTTCTGAGGCAGATGCAGACATTTCATCTATCAACACTACAATAGGAATTTCTGTGTCAATAGGCATTGCTGTAGCTTTATAAATTTTATCCCAATCGCTAATTTTGCCTTTAGTACTAACTACTTCAGACCCTTTAGGAACAAAATAATTTACAATATCTATAGCTTCTTTCATTAATCCACCACCATTTCCTCTTAAATCTAAAATTAAAGACTTAGCATTTTGCTCTTTTAATTTTGTAAAAGCTGCTTTTACTTCAGCACCGGCAGACTCAGTAAATCCGTTTAACTTAATGTAACCTATATCATTTGAATACATTTTGTAATAAGGTACATCGTCAATTTTAACCTCTTCTCTAACCACTTTTTTCTCAATTAGCTCTTCCGTTCCTGGTCTTTCAACTGTAATATTTAAAGTAGTTCCCGGTTGCCCTAAAAGTAAATCTCTAATTTCTGCAGTTGATTTATCTGTAACATCTTTTCCGTCAATTTTTAACAACCTATCTCCTGCCCATAAACCCGCTTTATGAGCTCCAAATCCTTCATACGGCTCAGAAATAACTACATGCTCACCATGTTGTTGAATTAATGCTCCAATTCCGCCATACTGACCTGTAGTCATTAACTTATAATCTTCAATATTAGATTCAGGAATATAATTAGTGTAGGGATCTAACGATTCCAACATAGCATCAATTCCGGTTTTCATCAACTCTCCCGGATCGGTATCATCAACATAGTAAATATTTAATTCACGAAAAAGTGTTGCAAAAATGTCGAGATTTTTAGAAACTTCAAAATAGCTATCTACAAAACCAACCGAAAAAACACTGGCTAATGTTATGCTTACTATTAAAATGTATTTTTTAAATTTTTGTGTCATGTATATTGTTTTAATCTTTAATTATCTTAAGGCACAGGATTGTGTCCGTGTCCTCCCCAGGGATGGCAAGAAGAAATTCTTTTTATTGCCAACCAAGTTCCCTTAAAAGGACCATACTTTTCAATTGCCTCGAGACTGTATTGCGAACAAGTGGGTGAATACCTACAGTTTGCTCCTAAAAATGGAGAAATACTTAGTTGGTAAACTCTTATCAGCAAAACAACTATTTTACTTAATATCCACTTCACAAGGCATCTCTTAAACGTGATAAAATTACTTTTATTTTTTCTTCTATCTCTTTGTATGACAAAATTTGTTCCGAACCATAAATCATCATCATATTAATTTCTTTCTGATTTTCAAGCAGCTTAGTTTTTAAACCGTGATTATTTAATCGGTAAGCTTCTCTAACCCTTCTTTTAATTAAATTACGATTAACCGCTAGCTTAATTTTTTTCTTAGGAACGCTAACACCAAAGTTAATAGGAACGTTATTTTGCTCATTCTTAATCTTATAAATTAGCCTTATAGGAAACTGATTAATAGATTTTCCTTGTTTAAAAAGCAATTCAATTTCTTTTTGGCTTTTTAGTTTTTCTTTTTTGGAAAATTTATATGAAATGGGTTTGGTCAATGTTAAAGATGTTTTAAGCAAAAATACGAAGAGAAAAACAATTCTATTCTTTTATTCTTTGCTGATGAGCGTAACATGTTGCTTTATTTTCTCTGCAAAAACCAAGAAGCGTTATACCTAATTCTTTAGCAAAATCTACTGCTAAACTTGATGGAGCCGAAACTGCTCCCAGTACCGGAATTTTAGCTGCATAAGCTTTGGCAACAATTTCATAAGAAATCCTTCCACTTACCACCATACATTTTGCTTGTTTTAGTTGATTAGTAGCTACAAGGTTTCCAATAACTTTATCTACCGCATTGTGTCTACCGACATCTTCTTTTAACGAAAGCAAAGTACCATCTTTAGCAAATGCTGCTGCTGCATGAGAGCCTCCCGATTGATGAAATGTAGGTTGACCTTTTTTCATAGTTTCAAACATGGTGTAAAGGTCTTTTATGGCAATAATTTGCTCTTGTTTTTCAATTTTTTTGCCCCCTGAAAGCTCCTGTAATTCTTGTTGTCCACATATTCCACAAGAACTTACAGATAATAAATTCCTACTGTTTTTATAACCATTGCCCAATTGATTTTCATCTATCTCTACAAAGGCTTTGGAAACACCATTTTTTTCATCTTTTTCAATAAATACTGATAACGTTTTTTTTCCTCTATAAATATCTTCAGCATATAATAGTCCTCTAACCAAGTCCTCATCATCACCTGGAGTTCGCATAGTAATGGAAAAAGTTTTGTTATTGATATAAATCTGTAAGCCTTCCTCAATGGTTAAGTTATCTTCAACTATTATGGCTTCATTTTTACAAAACTTTTTTCCTTGGTATTGTTGTATTTTCATTTGACTTTAATCAGTAAAGTTGTAAAAATAGGAATAAAAAATAATCCTGACCAGTAAAAAACCAATCAGGATTATACATTATAATTTATTAAGAATTACATCTTTTGTTTCACCTCAACTTGTTCATAAGCTTCAACAATGTCGCCTTCTTTAATGTCATTAAACTTATCAATATTCAATCCACACTCATAACCTTTGGTAACTTCTTTAACGTCATCTTTAAATCGTTTAAGTGAACCTAATGTTCCTGTATAAACTACGATTCCATCTCTAATAACTCTTACATTGCTCGTCCTGTAAATTTTTCCTTCTTGAACCATACAACCTGCAATTGTTCCCACTTTAGAGATTTTAAATATTTCTCTAATTTCAACTGTTCCGGTAATTTTCTCCTCAAATTTAGGAGCTAACATACCTTCCATTGCATCTTTAATTTCTTCAATAGCATCGTAAATAATCGAATACAATCTAACATCTATTTGTTCTTGTTCAGCAAGTTTTCTAGCATTCACAGATGGTCTTACTTGGAAACCAATAATAATAGCATCAGAAGCCGCTGCTAACATCACATCCGACTCAGAAATTTGTCCTACAGATTTATGTATGATATTTACTTCAATTTGGTCGGTAGATAATTTTTGTAATGAATCAGATAGTGCTTCAATAGAACCATCCACATCACCTTTAATAATTACATTAAGCTCTTTAAAGTCTCCAATAGCCAATCTTCTTCCTATCTCATCTAAAGTAATGTGTTTATTGGTTCTAGCTCCTTGCTCTCTTACTAACTGAAGTCGTCTTTCAGCAATATTTCTAGCCTCTCTCTCATCTTCCATTACATAAAACTTATCACCCGCACTTGGAGCTCCATTTAATCCTAATAATGATACAGGAGTTGATGGCCCTGCTTCTATAATTTTTGTACCACGCTCATTAAACATAGCTTTAACTTTTCCACTATAACATCCGGCCAATAATACATCTCCAACTTTCATTGTTCCAGATTGAACTAACAAAGTAGAAACATAACCTTTCCCTTTATCCAATTCAGATTCTATAACTGTTCCTCTACCTTTTTTATTCGGATTTGCTTTTAATTCTAACATTTCTGCTTCTAGCAATACTTTTTCCAATAAATCTTCTACATTGGTACCAAATTTTGCTGATATCTCTTGTGTTTGATATTTTCCTCCCCATTCTTCTACTAAAATATTCATAGCAGAAAGTTCTTCCCTTAATCTATCAACATTTGCTCCTTCTTTATCAATTTTATTGAATGCAAAAACAATAGGAACTCCTGCCGCTTGAGCATGATTAATTGCCTCTTTTGTTTGGGGCATTATATTATCATCTGCAGCAATTACAATAATAGCAATATCTGTTACCTGAGCTCCACGAGCACGCATAGCGGTAAAGGCTTCGTGACCAGGAGTATCTAAAAATGCTATTCTTTTGCCATTGTCTAATGTTACCGAATAAGCTCCAATATGTTGCGTAATTCCTCCAGCTTCACCGGCAATTACATTTGCTTTTCTGACATAGTCCAATAAAGATGTTTTACCATGATCTACGTGACCCATCACAGTAACTATTGGTGCTCTATCTAATAAATCTTTAGGATCTTCTTCTTCTTCTTGTTCAAAATCTAAGTTTTCTGAAGCAGAAATAAATTGAACAGAATAACCAAACTCTTCTGCAATAATAGAAATGGTTTCTGCATCTAAACGTTGATTAATAGAAACAAACAAGCCTAAACTCATACATGCTCCAATTACTTCATTAACATTTACATTCATTAATTTTGACAGCTCATTTGCTGTAACAAATTCAGTAATTTTTATTATTGATTTTTCTTTTTCTTCTCTTTCAACATTTTTCTGAGCTTCTTCACTTGCCGCTAATCTTTTGTCTTTTCTGTGTTTTACAGATTTGCTTTTCCCTCCACCTGTTAAACGAGCAAGTGTTTCTTTTACCTGATCTTGAATTTGTTTTTCTGTTAATTCTTGTTTTTTCTCTACTCTTTCACCTTTTTGTTGTCCTTTTTTAGCGAATTTTTTTGGAGCATCTGATAAATCAACTTTTTTACTAAGTCTTTTTCTTTTAGATTTATTTCCTGACTTATCATCATCAACAACATTTTTTTCTTTATTAGATGACGCAACCGGTTTTCTTTTTTCAAACTTCTTCTCAACGGGAAGGTCTATAGTTCTCAGAACCTTAATATCATTTAGTTTTTCATAAACCGTTTCGATACTTTGAGGACCCTCTTTTTTAGGTTGTTCTTCTTTCTTCTTTTCCTCTTTAGTTTCTGCTTTTGGAGCTTCTTCTTCTTTTTTAGGTTCCTCTTTCTTTTCTTCCTGTTTTTCAGCAGTTTTTACTTTTTTATCAGGTCTGGTTTTAGAGTTAATGCTATCCAAATCTATTTTAGATATAACTTTAGGTCCTTTTGTTTCTTCTTCCTGAACAGATTCTTCTTTAACAACCGTCTCTTCTGATTTTTCCTCAACCTTTTCTTCTGCTTCAACCTTTTTTTCTGTTGGTTTTATAGAAATTGTTTCTTTTTCAGATCCTATTGTTATCTTTTTGGACTCTTCTTTCGTATTCTTATCTTGCTGAAATTCATCAAGTAAAACAGCATAAACGCCTTCATCCAATTTTGTATTAGGATTGCTTTCAATCTTAATATTTTTAGATTCTAAAAATTCAACAATGGTATGAATACCAATGTTAAATTCTTTTGCTACTTTACTTAATCGTTTTACTTGTGATCCGTTAGACATACTTTTATCCTTTTTTTACAATATTATTGATTATATTTTAATCGATAATTTTAATGTGCTACTAATATATGAAATACTGAGGAATTTAAAAAATTAATCTTCAAACTCTTCTTTCAATATACTCATAACGTCTTCTACAGTTTCTATTTCTAAATCTGTTCTCTTAACTAATTCTTCAACCGACAAATCTAATACACTTCTTGCAGTATCGCATCCAATAGATTTAAGTTCTTCCAACACCCATCCTTCTATTTCATCAGCAAATTCATCTAATGCAACATCATCAGAATCATCATCAATATCTCTATAAACATCTATTTCAAAGCCTACTAATTTTCCGGCTAATTTAATATTGTGCCCTCCTTTACCAATAGCTAAAGATATTTGATCTGGTTTTAAGAACACTTCAGCTTTTTTAGTTTCTCTATCTAGTTTAATAGAGGTTGTTTTTGCCGGACTTAATGCTCTTTGAATGTATAATTCGATGTTATTAGTATAATTAATTACATCTATATTCTCGTTTCTTAATTCTCTAACAATTCCGTGAATTCTCGCTCCTTTCATCCCTACACAAGCTCCTACCGGATCAATTCTATCATCATAAGATTCTACGGCTACTTTTGCTCTTTCTCCCGGTTCTCTAACTATGTTTTTGATGGTAATTAATCCGTCAAAAATTTCAGGAACTTCTAATTCAAATAATCTTTCTAAGAATAATGGAGATGTTCTTGAAAGAATAATTGCAGGTTTGTTGTTTTTCATATCAACACGAACTACAACTGCTCTTACGCTATCTCCTTTTTTAAATCTATCGCTAGGAATTTGCTCAGACTTTGGCAGAATAAGCTCATTATCTTGATCGTCTAAAATTAAAATTTCTCTTTTCCAAATTTGGTAAACCTCGCCTGTAATTAGTTCTCCTACTCTATCTTTATAT
>CAMPHX010000072.1 GCA_946886085.1 uncultured Flavobacteriales bacterium
ATCAATACCTAGTTTAATTGCAAATTTAACATTTCTATTAAGTTATGATAGCAATTATATTAGTTATTGCATTTTGTACGTAACTTTTTGTTGTTTTTGAACTGCTAGATCAGTAAAAATTCTATATGCTGAAGTTATACATGGCTGACCATTTTAGGTAGTTATACACTTTTTACTTTTTCAAAACTATAAAAAATTCACTTTCTGTAAGCCAATAGTTTTTCTACGTATTTACCAATAATATCAAACTCGAGGTTTACGGTATTGCCAGCTTTTAGTGTTTTAAAGGTGGTATGCTCAAACGTATAAGGAATAATACAAACAGAAAATTGTGTGTGTTGAGCATCTACAACAGTAAGGCTCACACCATTTATAGTGATAGAACCTTTTTCTACGGTAATGTGGTCTTTTGCTTCGTGTGTAATGGTAAACATCCAGCTGCCATTTTCTTCTTTAATAGACTTACAAATGCCTGTTTGGTCAACATGCCCTTGAACAATATGTCCGTCAAATCTACTGCTTGCTGCCATTGCTCTTTCTAAATTAACTAAGCTGCCAATGGTTAAATCTCCTAAGTTGCTTTTGGCTAAAGTTTCTTTAATGGCGGTAACGGTGTAAACATCGTCATTAATATTAATAACGGTTAAGCAAACACCATTGTGAGAAACACTTTGGTCAATTTTAAGTTCTTTTGTTAATGCACTTTTAACCGAAAAATGGATGTTGTTGCCTTCTTTTTCAATACTAACAATTTGTCCTAAATCTTCTATAATTCCTGTAAACATACTATGGTTTTGATACGCCTTTATTTCTGAGCAAAGTTACAAAACCTTTAATTATTCTCGGCTTTGTTCCTTCAAGGGTGAGTTCATTTACTTTGCACAAATAAAAATACGTTCCATCAGGAACATCGACTCCATTGTCTTTGTGGGTACCGTCCCATTTAAAATCGGGTTCGGTAGCTTTGTAAATAACTTGTCCCCAACGATTAAAAATTTCTAAATCTATGGAACCAATATATTTAAAAGGAAAGGCTTGGAAAAAGTCATTCATGCCATCACCACCCGGAGTAAATATGTTAGGTAAGTCATAATTCGGACAGTTATCTACACAAACGGAATCGCTAAAAGCACTTTCGTTGCCCACAGAATCAACACCTGTAATTACATAACATCCGGCAATAGAAAATAAATTGTTATGCAAATAATTGGAAATATTATTGTCATTAATAGTGGCAACTAATGCATAATCTCCATCAAGGGAATCTTTTTTGTAAATATTAAAACTTAGCACATCATCAGCACAAGAGCCAAAAGAGGTTTGCCAATTCAGTTCGTTTTGTTGTAAATCACAATCGGCATCAATAGTTAATACAGGCGGACAAGGTTTAACATTGTCTATTGGTTGTCCGCAAATTTCTTGTGAGTAGTTAATGATAGGGAATACAATACCGGGAGAGGAATATCCTCCAATACTTTTTACTTTGTAGCAATAGGTTGTCAGATTAGATAATCCGGTATCTGTATAAGTAGTGTTAGAGGTAATGTCCAATGAGTCAAAAAGTAAAGTAGTAGTATTTTGTTTGTAAATTACATGTTGTGTATTTGTCCAAGGTACATTTTCATTCCAAACTAAGGTTAATTGATTGTCTGAAGGTACTAACGTAAGGTAAATAGAAGAAGCAACAGTAGATTGCCCCATCAATTCCCTTGTTCCATTAGTTAAATTGTAAATATCAACACGATAATAATATTGAAAGTCTTTGGTGTTGAGGTTAATATCGGTATAACTCGTATCATTAATAGTTGCGGTAGAATCTATCAGCACCATGTTGCTTGTGTTTTGAACACCTCTATAAATTAAATATCGGTAAGGTCCGGGATAGATGGTAGTATTATGATCTGTTGGTTTCGACCATTCTACATAAATATCTCCAGTACTGATGTCTGTTGAGTTTACACTTACATGAGTAATAATAGGAACGTTTTTCTCTAACTGTCCACAAGCTTCATCAGACGCTATACTTTTAGCTCCATCGGGGTAAATAGCATAAACCCTATAGCAATAATCTTCACCGGGAATTAAACCTTGTCCTTGGTTATTGTCTGTGTAAGTAGTGTCGTTTACATTATTAGTTTGTCCAATATATTGATACCCTGCAATTGGAGGGATTCCTGTTTCGCAAGTACTTGGGTTCCAAGTGGAATTTCCTCTTCTTCTGTAAACATGATAGCCAATAGCATTGGTACAAGTCGGACTCCAATCTAATTTAATAGAGTTGGGCTGTACAGTGGTAGTTAAGTTTTGAATTTTTGGACCAATTACCCTAATGGTAGTGGTTTGATAATCTACTAAATTAGCGGTATGGGAATCGGTTGCTTTAAAACTTACATAATAAGGTGTTTTTCTAACATTAGAGCAATTGGTTGACCACGTAAAGGCTCCGGTAGTTGATGTTGAAGGTGCTGTAACCTGCTGGAAATTGGCTGCATTAGGTAAACTATAAGGAATTCCTGTTGAGGTAAGTGTAACTGCCGAACTTCCTGTTGCAAATATATTAAAACCTAAAAAGTCTCCTGCAATAATACAAGTATCACTAACGGTAGTAATATCGGGTGGTGGCGGACAATTGGGGTAAACGGTAATTTGCATATCTCTTAGAATTGCTCCAATTCGTTGTCCGTTTCTAAATTCTTCTATTAATATGGCAATATTAAATTCACCGGCCATAGTTGGGGTGTTCCAAATTAAATCTCCGTTCGCACTATTTATGGTTAAAAAATTAGAAGCATTAGGCAAGGTATAACCCGGAATTAAAGCTCCACCTTGCGCTCTACTTCTGTCAATAGAATAATATAAACTATCTCCATCAGGGTCAACTGCTCCGGGGTTGTGTATATAAATTTGATTTACACAAGCATTATCAATCGGTGGATTAAGTAACACCGGAGAATTATTTATTCCCTGAAAAGGATTGATATATAGCTTTGTTTCTAAATAAAAAACAATGTTTACCGAGTTGGGTATGTTGATAATGTTTTCATTTCTGTTAGGATCTTCAATACTAATGATATAAGGAGTTGGGCTAGGTCCGGGGTAAGTATGTCTGCCAACATAAATATTTTTATTGATGTCGTTTCCTAAAAAAACTTTACTAATTCTGTCTATAGAATCTATAGGAGAGTTATCTCCCCAAGAAATAGGTAGTTCCGGTCTGTCGGCAGGGCTTTGATCTCTGGTGTAAGTAGTTACCGTTATCTCATAAGTTAGGCCAGAGACGTGTGTGTAGGTAATCTCTCCTGCACGGTTGTGAGTGGCGTAAACGGTAGAAGAAATTACCAACAGAAATATGAGTAATAGTTTATTCATCTTGAAAATTGAGATATAAAATTAAGCATTTTTGTGTTTATACTTATAACCTGGGTTCGATTATTATTTTAAAATTCAGATTTCCCTAAAAGTTAATATACAAGGCATATTCTTAAAGCTTTAGCCCGCTAAAGCTAGAGAATATAACGCAGTAGATTGAATTTTAGGGAAAAATATTTTTGTTAATCCACTTCTAAACAGCAATTTTCTGCCTAAAAATGCTTTATAATAGCTCGCTATTATTTCATCATTTTTAGTTGAAACTCACTATTTACAAGTGGTCTGAATTCAAAAGAATAATCGAACTCAGGTTTATAGTACATGAAATAATTTAAGCGATAAAGTTCTTCTGACAGATAAATCTTCTCTTTTTTAAACAAAAAGTAATTTTTATTAACAATCAAATAAAAATGAGCTTTTTACAATAGGTCAAGGTTTTTAATATCCCTAATTTCGCAGTTCAATTTTTTCAAAAACCAAAAATTAACGCTAAAATGAGTCAAAAAAAGATTAAAAACGCTTTAATATCAGTATTTCACAAAGATAATTTACAACCAATTGTAGAGAAATTAAACCAATTAGGCGTTACCATTTATTCTACCGGAGGAACACAAAGTTTTATAGAAGAGTTGAAAATTCCGGTTGTACCTGTTGAAGAATTGACTTCTTACCCTTCTATTTTAGGAGGAAGAGTAAAAACCTTACATCCTAAAATTTTTGGAGGAATATTAAACAGAAGAGCGTTGGCAGAAGACCAAACACAAATTGCTGAATATGACATTCCCGAAATAGATTTAGTAATTGTTGATTTATATCCGTTTGAAGATACGGTAAAGTCAGGAGCTTCGGAGCAAGATATTATTGAAAAAATTGATATAGGTGGAATCTCTTTGATTAGAGCAGCTGCCAAAAATTTTGCGGATGTAATTATTGTTTCTTCAAGAGAACAGTATAGCGACTTTTTAACGCTGTTAAATGAGAAAGGAGGAAACTCAGCTATTGAAGATAGAAAAAACTTTGCCCAACAAGCTTTTGATGTTTCTTCGCATTACGATACGGCTATTTTTAATTGGTTTAACCAAGATAGCACCATTGTTTTTAAAGAAAGTATTAGAAAAACGCAAGCATTAAGATATGGAGAAAATCCACACCAAAGAGGATTTTTCTGTGGAGATTTAGATGAAATGTTTACTAAACTACACGGTAAAGAGCTTTCTTATAATAATTTACTTGATGTAGATGCTGCTGTTAATTTAATTGCAGAATATGAAAATGCAGCACCAACTTTTGCCATTTTAAAACATAATAATGCTTGTGGATTAGCTACCAGAAATACGCTTTTACAAGCGTGGAATGATGCTTTGGCAGCAGACCCTGTTTCTGCTTTTGGAGGAATTTTAATTAGCAATAAAACCATAGATGAAGCTACAGCAAAAGAAATCAATAATTTATTTTGCGAAGTAGTAATAGCTCCCGATTTTGAAACTGCTGCCTTGGAAATACTAAAAGAAAAAAAGAACAGAATTTTATTAAAACAAAACCAAGTAGCCTTACCTAAAAAAACCTTCAGAACAATTTTAAATGGTGTATTGGTTCAAGATAAGGATATGATTACTGCTCAACCAAGCGAGTTTACAACCGTAACTAAAAAAGCACCGACAGCAATAGAAATTAATGATTTGGTTTTTGCTAATAAATTGGTAAAACACACGAAATCAAATACCATAGTATTGGCAAAAGGAGAACAACTGTTGGCGAGTGGCACAGGGCAAACTTCCAGAGTTGATGCTTTGCGTCAGGCAATACACAAAGCAAAAAGTTTTGGTTTTGATTTAAATGGAGCTGTAATGGCATCAGATGCTTTTTTTCCGTTTCCTGATTGTGTGGAAATTGCCCACAACGAAGGAATTACGGCTGTTATTCAGCCAGGAGGCTCTATAAAAGACAGTGAATCTGTGGCTTACTGCGATGCAAATAACATGGCAATGGTAACAACAGGAATCAGACATTTTAAGCATTAAAAAAATAAACAAAATAATGTTTACAGTTCTTACAACTTTAAAAAATAATCACCGTTTAATTTCATACATTTACCATATCATTTAATATTTATTCAACATGGGTTTATTTAATTTTTTAACGCAAGAGATTGCCATCGATTTAGGAACAGCCAATACATTAATTATATATAACGATAAAGTAGTAGTTGACGAGCCGTCAATTGTGGCTAAAGACAGAATGACCGGCAAAATTATAGCCGTAGGAAAAAAAGCCATGCAAATGCACGGTAAAACCCATGAAGATATTAAAACCATCAGACCTTTAAGAGATGGTGTGATAGCAGATTTTGATGCTGCTGAACACATGATTAGAGGAATGATTAAAATGATAAACCCTAAAAAACAACTTTTTGCTCCTTCACTTAAAATGGTAATTTGTATTCCATCCGGTATTACCGAAGTGGAAAAAAGAGCAGTAAAAGATTCTGCAGAACATGCAGGAGGTAAAGAAGTTTATTTAATTCATGAGCCTATGGCAGCTGCAATAGGTATTGGAATTGATGTGTTGGAACCAATGGGTAATATGATTATTGATATAGGTGGAGGAACTTCAGAAATTGCCGTTATTGCTTTGGGAGGAATAGTGTGCGATAAATCCATTCGTGTTGCCGGAGATGATTTTACCAACGATATTGTGGATTACATGAGAAGACAACACAATTTATTAATTGGAGAACGTTCTGCTGAGCAAATAAAAATTGAATGTGGTTCTGCTTTAACAGAGTTAGATAACCCACCTGAAGATTACGCAGTACAAGGTAGAGATTTAATGACGGGAACACCAAAAGAGATTACGGTTTCTTATACAGAAATCGCTCATGCATTAGATAAATCTATTGCTAAAATTGAAGAAGCTGTTTTAAATGCGTTGGAAATGACTCCTCCGGAGCTTTCAGCAGATATATTTAAAACCGGTTTGTATTTGGCAGGTGGGGGCTCTATGTTAAGAGGGTTGGATAAAAGAATTTCTATGAAAACTAAATTACCTGTACATATTGCTGAAGATCCATTGAGAGCAGTAGCAAGAGGAACTGGTATAGCTCTTAAAAATATAGATAAACTACCTTTCTTAATAAAGGATGTTAAAGCATAAATCAATAGTGATAATTAATACAGTAAATGAGAAATTTTATACAATTTCTAGTTAAAAATTCATTTGTTTTTCTATTTCTCTTTTTAGAAGTTATTGCTTTTGCC
>CAMPHX010000073.1 GCA_946886085.1 uncultured Flavobacteriales bacterium
ATCATTTATAGTAAATAAATAACCACCTACATTTTCAATGATTAAAAAATGTCCGGGCTTTAATCCATTTGAAATTGAACCAAGTGTTGCTCCACCAAGGGTAGTGGTGACTCTAATATAACTTCTATCGCCAACGGTTAAAGCATAAGATGCATTATTTCCAGCAGCTGCAGTTACAGGGGTGTATGTTACAGCACCATTTACTTCTAAAGAAGTACCAGGAGTGGTTGTTCCAATACCTACATTACCTGTTTGGGTAATTCTCATTCTTTCAGATAATGTACCATCATTGGTGGAAAATAACAATTGCCCCTGAGTAGTTGAACTTCCTGATGTTACTGCACTCACTCTAGCAATACTTGTTGGTGTTAATCCATTAATAAAATCTACCATTGAAGATAAAGAATTTCCGCCATTTGTGTTACCTTTTAGTTCTAAAGAAGTAATACTCGCATTGCTATAAGGACCATTATTAACTATACTCAAATATTTTGTAGCACCTGAAATAAGTCCAGGAGTGGTTGTACCAATACCTACATTTCCTCCAGCGTCAATTCTAAATCTTTCTAGTCCATTTGTATGAAAAGTCATAGGAGCATTGTTGTCTTGTTCAATTCTAAAATCAGTATAAGCTCTACCTCCGGCTCTTATTAATGAAATACCTGGTGCAGGAGTTGCTAATAATAATCCCATGTTGGTATTACCTGCCCCTGAACCAATTCTGGCATATCCGATCACATCTAATTTTTGCTCAGGTGTAATGGTTCCTATTCCTACATCATTAGTAATAGTTGTTGGGTGTATATAAGTTCCATTGAGCGTCCAAGGAGATGGTGTAATAGTTAATACAGTATTTGGATCAGTCCACGTCATGGTACCATTAGCATCTGATACGGGAATATAACCGTTGGTAGCCCCGCTTCTCATGGTGATTCTTCCATATACATCTAAAGCAGAGTGGAAGGCATCACCACCTATACCCACTTGACCTGTAGGGTTAATATTAAAAGGTTGATTTAAATTAGTATTATCTTCAATTCTAAATGTTCCTGATTCATTAGAAATAAGTACAAACTGACTCATACTTTCCATCACAAAAGCAGCACCATTAGTAGGGGTAACTTCTTTTAACATCATAACTGCAGAAGCATTTTGTTCAACATGAAATTTAGCAAGAGGAGAAGTAGTTCCAATACCTACACTTCCTTCAACAAGTAGTCCATTAGCAGGAGCACCACTGCCGACATAGCCACCACCAATTGAAGTTCCTCCAGCAACTGTTAACCTATTCATGGCAGTAGAAGTTCCAATACCTACATTGGTGTTTGGTTTTATAGAAATAGCTATACTTCCTGACGAACTGGTATTGAAATTCCAATCGGCATTTTCTTTTTGCCACATATTTAGATTCGTACCACCATCATTTGAAATTTCAAAACCATCTGTATTTGTTGCTCCTGTTGATGTACTTGTTATTTGTAAATTCTTCACACCATTTGTTGTAGTATGGATTTGAAGTTTATTAGAAGATGTGGTTGTGCCAATACCGACATTGTCTCCTGCTATAGTAGGATGTAAAGTAGTACCTGTTTTAGTCCATGGAGAAGTAGGTAGAGTTACCGAATTTCCATTAGAGATAGAAAGTACATTAGTGTTTAAGGATAATGTTTGAGCATCTGTATTATCTAAGTAAGGAGTTAAATCGACAGGTGTAGGGTCGTTGGTTAATGATAACGAGTTTCCTGTTAGAGATAAATCTTGACTATCGGTTAAAACACCATTTACACTAAGTGGATTACCTGCAGTACCATTTCCGTTTAGTGTTGCATCTGAAATTACAACTTGTGTACCCCAGTTGTCGTTACCTAACCCAAGTGTATTTGGGTCTGTCCATTTTGCCTGACCAGTTCCATCATTAGCTAAAATCCAGTTGGTATTTAAAAAATTATTGCCTAAAACATATAATGAATCGGTTAAAAAAGACCCTGAGTTAGCATTAATAATTGGACCTGTAGAGGAGTAATTATAAATAGTGTCTGTGTTGTTATATATAGCAGTTTGTGCCTGATTAGCAATTTTTTGAGCTTGATTTGCGATAACTAAAGTTTGGTTAACTATTGTACTATCTGCATTTATAAAAATATGTCCATCAGTTACACTATTAACTAAGGATAATGTTTTTATGGTTGGAGAATAAGCTATATAAGAAGTAATATTTGATCCACTTAAAAATGTTACACCAGAAGCACCAGTTGAGTTGGTATTTGAAATTGTTATCGCAGAAACATTAGCATTGCTACCAACAAAACTTGCAATAGAAGAGTCAGGTGATGCAACGGTCAATTTACTAAAAGATAGAGGAGTACCTATACTTACATTTCCGGCATTGGAGTTATTATTGTTGTATATAGTGTTTCCCGATTGTGACCAAAATCCTGCAGAACCAACATTTCCTGAGACTAAAGTGTCCCAAGTTGTGCCGTTATAAATGTAAGAGGTATTATGAGTGGAGTGATAAAACGCATCATTTTCATTATTAGGGGCAGGAGGGAAGTTAGTTCCATTTCCTAACCAGTTCACACCTAAGCCTGTTGCACCACTGTCTCCATTACATACGTAATAAGTATAATCAATTTCTAATGCTTGTAAAATATTGTCTCCATTATCATCAGTACCGATATCAATTTTATTTCCACCATTTTGACAGTTCGCTCCTGTAGGTTCCGGAGTAACGATAGAAATGCTGCTTTTTCCAGGTGCACCTTGTGGTCCGTTTGCCGATTGTTTGGAATATAATGCATAAGGCACTGACAGCAGTTGAGAACTTCCCATAGGATCTCCGTTTACTTCAACATAAAGATAATGTAAACCAGTTCCCCAGTTAATTCCAGCAAATGTTCCGAAAGATGGTGTTCCGCCTCCTATTTCAGTTGTAAACAAACCAAATTGGTTGGTAGAAATGCCTGTATGTGTTTCTGTATAAATAGAAGTACCCGTTGGAGAACCTTGTCTTATTTCATAAGTAACATTTAGGGTTTGGTTAACCAAAGGATTTCCAGCTAAATCTCTAGCTACCGCTTGGTAGTTAATTTTTTCTGGAGCTTGGGCTTTAAGCATTAATCCTGAGAGGAAAAGAATAAGAAAGATTGATAATTGTTTCATGTTAAGTATAAGTTTTTTACAAAAAAATCTTAGTTGTTTTTTAGTTCTTGAATTTCTTTTTGTAGTTCTTCAATCATTTTTTGTTGTTCTTGTACGGCTTTAATTAAAACGGGTATTAACTGAGTATAATTTACTGCTTTAAAACTAACTGTTTGATCAGTTATATCGCCATTTTCATTTGGGATGAAATGTTCAGACTCTAACACCATTTCCGGAAATACTTTTTCTAAGTTTTGTGCTATAACACCGTATTGTTTTGTGCTTGGAAAATTTAAGTATTTATATTCTTCCGTTTTAAAGTTATAAGTTTTAATGTCAATTTGAGTTAATTTTTCAATAGCTCCATTAAAACTTTTTATATTAGTTTTAAGCCTTTCATCAGAACCAGTCCAGGTCCCTGTGCTAGAGTAGGCTGGGCCAAGACTATATAGTGCCCAATTTGTTCCTCCTCCGGTTGCGTAACCATACAAACCATAATTTGTAGTTGCTGCACCAGATGCCCTTGCATAAACACCAATATTAAAAGAACCTGTAGCATCTTGGGCATTTGCGTATATTCCATAATTGTAGGAAGTGGTAATTCTTGAATTTGAAAAATAACCAGCATAGATATTGTCGGTTGTTCGAACAGTTAACTTATAAGAAGAAGATGGTGCTGTTCCTATTCCTACATCTCCATATCTTGAAATAGTCATAGCTGCATCAGCAGCAGTTACATTAGCACTGCTGGCAATATTATTAACAGCAAAAACCATTGATCCTTCTCCATTAGTGCCTCCAGCGTGGTTAAAAAATATTCCCCCTTTGTAATGAAAATTTCCATTTATGGCAGTTGTCCCTCCAACTCTAAAACGAATACCTGTAGAAGTATTTGTGGTATTTGCTAAGTTTTGCATGCTTAGATATGAGTTTCCTGATTCAGTAGTACTGGTGTTATTATCTTGGATAAAAAGTCTGGTAACAGATGTACTATTACCAATGGTAACATTTCCACTTGAATTTTGAATGGTCAATTGAGTACCCGTACCTCCTGTTACAAGCATAGAGAGGTTATAATTTGCAGAATTAATCACCTTAAATTGTGCAGCAAGAGCTGCAGTCCCTCCTACTTGAGTTACACCATCTAAAAATGTATTTCCTGCAACATGTAATGGATGAGCAGGGCCTGTAGTTCCTATACCCACATTACCACTTCTTGTAATTGTCATTATTGGGGTAGTTGAAAGTACACCATCCCCAATATCTAATCTGTTCCATACTCCATCATATTTAATGCCCATACCCTGTGTTCCAGCTATATCTTCAGAAAAAGAAAGTACAGCATCTCCTCCATCTAAAGGTCTTCTAGAGGCTATCATCATGTTGGTTAAATCTTGGGCAGGATTAACTACATGTAAAGGAGCAGCAGGAATAGAAGTTCCTATTCCTACATTTCCACTATTATTGTTGTGAATATTAAGGCCATTAAGACTCCAATAGTTGGCAACTATTACTGGTGTTTGCCACTCTGCATTTCCTTGTGCATCTATTGATGTTAGTACAGAACCAGCTACGGGTGCAGTTGCTGACAAATTACTTAATCGTAAAGAACCTTCTAAATGAAGTTTTGCAGTAGGCGTGGTTGTTCCTATTCCAACTTTACCATCATTCTTTATAATCATTTTTACATCATTTGCAACATCAATTTCAGAAATATCATCACTGCTGTTATTTAAGAATAGCATATCTCCTCTGGCATTTGATAAATTTCTTGAATATATAATTCCACCTTTTGTATGTTGACCATTAGGAAAATTACTAGCTTTAAATCTAATACCTACTTTTGCAGGAGAAGTACTACTACCAAAAGTATTTTGTAAATCTATAAATGTTCCTATAGTTCCAATATTTGAATAATTTCCCTGAATATGAAGTTTTGAATAAGGAGAATTGGTGCCTATTCCAACACTATCCGTAAGTATGTTATTATGAATAAAGTTTCCTGTTTTTGTCCAAGGAGAAGAGGGTAAAGTAACAGTTCCACCACCATTTGAAAGGGTTAAGTTAGGAGCAGTATAAGTTAATGTTTGAGCAGGTGTATTAATCGTAAAACTTGGAGCAGTTCCTGATACGGTAGTCATACCGGTTCCTGTTAAAGACATACTACTTGCAGGAGAAGTATTGTTTATTGTAAAGTTAGGGTAGGTCCCTGTAACATTAATTCCTGTGCCATTATTGAGGGTAACAGTTTGGTCAGGAGCTGTATTAGTAATTACATTTCCTGTTAAGTTAATACCAGTTCCTGCAGTATAAGTAGGAGCAGAAGGAAGTGTAACAGTATTTCCATTAGAAATAGAAAGGTTATTTGCATTAATAGATAGTGTCTGGGCATCGGTATTATCCATATAGGGAGATAGATCCACTGGAGTTGGATCGTTGGTTAGTGATAATGTGTTTCCTGTTAGAGATAAATCTTGATTATCGGTTAAAATACCATTCACACCAAGAGGGTTACCAGCAGTTCCATCACCAGTTAACGTAGCATCACTAATAACAACTTGAGTCCCCCAGTTGTCAGCTCCTGAACCAGCGTTTTGAGCTATCCATGCTGTTCCGTTCCAAGTAAGTACTTGACCAGTTCCAGGTGCAGTAGGGCTTAAATTAATTCCTGTACCTCCAGTAATTCCAATGGTATTTCCGGAAATGCTTAAATCTTGAATTTCGTTGGTTGCTGAGGTGTCATTATCAAAAACATTTAATGGGTTGGCAGTAGTTCCATCTCCTGAAATATTGTTGCCTTGAGTAATTACTACTTGACTCCCCCAATCGTCACCCGCAGCAGTTCCACTATCCCCATTACAAACATAATAAGTAAAATCTATCTCTAATGTTTGTAAAATATTATCTCCATTATCATCAGTACCAACATCAATTTTATTACCACCGTTTTGGCAGTTAGCTCCGGCAGGCTCTGATGTTACAATAGAAATACTATTTTTTCCGGGCACACCTTGTGGTCCGTTAGCAGATTGTTTAGCATAAAGTGCGTATGGAACCGAAAGTAGCTGAGAAGTTCCCATAGGGATTCCGTCAACAATAACACTTAGATAATGCAAGCTTCCTCCCCAGTTTATTCCTGCAAATGTTCCTGTTGACGGAATTCCTCCACCAATTTCTGCAGTAAATAGTCCAAACTGGTTTGTACTAACACTAGCATGAGTTTCTGTATAAACCGAAGTCCCTGTTGGAGAGCCTTGTCGTATCTGAAAAATAACAACCAATGATTGATTAACTAATGGAGTTCCCGAAAGATCCCTAGCTACTGCTTGATAGTTAATTTTTTCCGGAGCTTGTGCATTTGCAATTAAACAACTTATTGATAATGCAATTGATAGTAGTATATTTTTTTTCATAATTATATGAGTTAAGTCTTTTTTTTAAGTAGCAAACAGACGTATAA
>CAMPHX010000074.1 GCA_946886085.1 uncultured Flavobacteriales bacterium
TAGGTAGAGGAACTCAGGCGATTTTTTTCTGCATACCTTTTCTTTTCTACAGCACTTGTAAAAAAAATTGGATTCACTTCTAAAGCTCTTTCCTGCTCGTAATATGATAATTTTAGGCAGCCCATTTTCAGGGTTTAAAAGTACAGATTTATCCTGATTTTCAGTAAAATTTCCCCTAAAATGTGTAAATCAACGCTCGATTTTTATTGATGGATGCCCTGCACAAAACTTGATTTTTATCCTAAAACCTGTCGGGCATCCTTCGATAAAAATGAGCATCCAAGCGAACCGATAAACTTTATTCAGAGGGCAGGGCTTGATTTCGCGCGGAAGGATGCACGGAACTTTCTTTTTAACTGTGGGTCGGCAAAAGTGTGTAAACACAGGAAAAACAGCCTTGAGCTAAACGGCTGGGCAATGGCTGCAATGAGTGGAGAGTAACGGAACGGATTGCGGACATTGACCAAGCTTCGCGAGCCGCCTGCGAGTGGAGCAAGGGTGGTGCAAATAAAAGCACGAGGAACGAGGGCGATTTGCAGCTACGTAGGGCAAAAAACAAACGGAGATACCTTTAAAAATCAATCTACTAATCGAGGCTTGTTTTTTTGCCCGCAGTAGGCTACCGATTTAATCGCCAGAGCGAAGCGGAGGCAAATCAACAAAATCAGCCGTTACCCGCAGCGACCCGCAGGCGAGCAAAATTATGGGCAGCCGATGGATTTTTTGCGGCTGAACTGAACGGAATGAGCACTTGCCAAGCTGAGCAAACCATTAAAAAATAAATCAACTCTGCGAAGCCTGGCAAAGCGCAATGAAGTGAAGTGAAGCGGCAAAAAAGACAAAGTAGGCTGCCGTGACAACTGACAGAGGAACGCAATAAAAGTGACAAGCTGCGGAGTTTACGGAGCACCCGTAGGGTTTTGCAGCTCTTTTTTTGACCTTTAAAAAATCAACTCTTTCAAAAAATGTGCTGCAAAAGCTTGGCGGTTTTATTTGCTGACGACCGAAGGCGGAACACCGCTTTTCCTGTGTTGGGGTTGCGACCATCAGGAGCAACGAAGCGGGGGCAAATGTGCGTTGGATTAGAAGGGATGGAACTGGTCAATGTCTGCTTGTAAATCTTCGGTTTGATTCACTAAATACGCTTCTGTTGAACTTACATAACGATGTCCTGCCATTTGCTGAACTTGTCTAAGATTGTATTGTTTTAACCAATGAGTAATTACAGAAGTCCGTACCTGTTTAAAGTTGATGAACTTGGGATTTTGTTTTCTAATATCATTGCGTAAGCCTTTCCAGATGTCCAGTTTTCCGTTTTCTGCTGCCTTTAATTTTCCTGCTGTTGGTGTAGATAAAAACAATAAATCGGTTTCAGCTTCTTGGTATTTTAGTAATTCGTTTCTTGTGGTGTATTGGTATTCCATCAGTTCAATGATCTGATTGGATTTCAGTTCTAAATTTCTTTCATTACTCTTTCTGCTTCCACCTATGTAAATCTGTCCTTCCTTTAATTTCAAGTCGTTTAAAGTGAGTTTTGCAACTTCTGGAGTAGTTAATCCTTGATTGATTAAAAGGCTTAAAACGGCTTTGTTTCTTTGCTTGGCAAGTTGATAGGTTTTGAACCAATTACATTTTGATTTCTTGTGTTCTTCTGTCGGGATTTCGTGATTAATGTAGATTTCTTCCAGTTCTTGTTTGCTTAATATTGGATAGAGTTTTTGCCGTTTTGTTCCTCTTATTTTCAGGTGTGCGATTGGGTTATCTGCTCTTGCTCCTGTTTCGATTTGCCAGTTAAAAAATTGCTTGATTACATTTAGTCTAATGTTCCTGGTCTTATTCTCCTGTCCTTTCTTTTGCAAGTGATTTAGATAGCTTAAAACTTCTTTGGCTGTGGCGTTTTCTATTTCTGTATTGTCTGCATCTAAATAACTGATAAAGTCTAATGCGTAGCTGCTGTAAGCGGTTACGGTGCTTTTTGTTTTGCCTTGTGATTGTAAATGTTCTTTAAAGCTGCTCATTTTCTTTTTCGATTAAGTGCGTGTAGATTTGAGTTGATTCTAAAGAGCTATGACCTAAGAACCGTTGTATTTTCTGTAATTCCATTCCGTTTTGCAATAGATGTGTTGCGATGCTGTGCCGGAGTGTATGCAGTCCGATTTCTTTGTTTTGTAATTCCGGATTTTCTATTTGTTGTTGCAACAGCTTGAACCGAACATAAAGACTATTTCCATTCATTGGATTTCCGATTCTTCCAATAAATAATGCTCCTTCTTTTTGGCTCTTGATTAACTTGGCTCTGTAGTCATAAATCCATTCTTGTAAATAATTTGAAGCTGTTTTGCTGAACGGAACTAATCTTTCTTTATAGTTTTTCCCTTTTCTAACGTGTATGATTCTTCTATCAAAATTGATGTCATCTACTGTTAAATTCACGCCTTCATTTCTTCTTAATCCACAACCATAAAAAACGGTTAACATTGCTCTGTCTCTTGCATTAAATGCCTGTTGGTAATAATATTCGCTTTCGTTTTCTGTGGCTTTGTAGAACTGTTGGATTTCTTCTTGTGTGAGTACGGTAATATTTCCCTTTTCTAATTTGAGTTGTCTTAATGTTACTGGTGGCAGATTTTGAACGCCTTTATGATTGAGGAACTCGTAAAACTTTTCTAAGGCTTGTATGTGTTTGTTCAGGTAGTTATTGCTTAATCCACCGCCTCTGCGTTGATTGCCCCTGCTATTGATGTAGTTAAAATATTCTTTGTAGTGCTTTTGCTGTAATGCCGTTATTTGGTTGATGTTGTTAGATTCCAAGAAGTGTAAAAACTCTCTTATGATGCTTGGCATATTGTAGGTGCTCATTTGGCAATAACCCAAGATGTCCAACCATTCTGCAAAGGCTTTTTCTAAGTATTCATAGCTGCTATTTTTCAGGACTAAATTTTTCACTTACGATACCTTTTCTTGTGTTGCTGTGGACTGGTTATTTATCTTGTTGGTTTTCTTTGCTTTAACTGGTTCATTCTTCTTTTGAACTGGTAGCGGACTGGCGAACTGGTCAAGCTTCTTTAGGTTATTATCCAACACGCTTGTAATGTGGTTTCTCAACTCTTGGAACTCTTTGTAACTCACGATTTCGTACTGGTAGGCTGTGCCTGTTTTCCCTTTTACTTTCTTGATGTAGTAATTATTGGTTAGGCTTAGGTTGTAGCGTTTTTGATTGCTCTGATTAACTTTTAGGGCTTTGCGGATTTCTCTATTTGTAAACTGCTTTTTTCCTTCTTGTTCCAAGTAGCTTTTAATGGATTCTAAATAATTACGGCAAGCTCCTGTTAGTTCATCCGATTTTCTAAGCAATATTTCTTTCAGTAGTTTATTGGCTTCTGCAACATCTTCTAAAGTGGTTTCGATGTAGATTTCTCCTGTTTGTTCATCTGCTTTTTGTTCTCGTTGGAACTGGTGGTAATAGGTAACTACTTCAATAAATTGCAAGTAATGGTTGTTGGTTCTTCTCGGTTTTAATACTTCTTCAGGGATATTTAATAGTTCAGCAAAAGGGTTGATGATTTTAATAGGTTCAAGTAACCGTTGTACATTTTTTAGTAGCTCTTGGGCTGCTTGTTCTTCTTCCTCATTTACTTTTCCTGCGGATGATTTCCGTTGGTATTCCATTATTTTTTTGTCCTGCTCCTTGCTTTCATCTAAGTAAATAAGGAAGCTCCTGTTTGCGTTATCTTCATAAATCTGCTCTTGTGTGGTGCATCCGCTAACGCTTACAGGGCCTTCCACTATTAAATGTATTGTTCGGGTTTCTCCTTTGGTATTCTTGTGTGCAATAGTTTTACTAATTCGCTTTTTTGATTGTAATTCTCTAAGTGGGTAAAGTGAACTTTCTGCTCCGTCCAGATCCTCTATCAATATCAGCTTGTTTTTCAGTTCTCTTTGTCCGAAGTAGTAAAAGGCATTTTCTGATAGTGTGGTGATTTCGATTTTATCTTCTTCGGGTATGAGTTCGCCTATTTTTTCTTGTAAATGGGTTTTTCCTGTTCCACTTGCTCCAAGACTTACAATGTGCAAGGGTTGGTTTAATTTTCTTGATGTGAAGATTAAATACATTAACAGCCTGTTGTTTTCTTCTCCTATCATTCCGCTTTTGCCTATCAGTTCATTGGTTAGCTGCATCAGGTTTTTGGATTTCAAAAAGTCCTCTGCTTCTTTTCGCTGTTCTGCTGTTAATGTTGGTCTTTGTGGCATTTCAGGGGCTGCATTTTTTATTTGTTCTATACGGTAGGCTTCTAATTGCTCGGTTAATTCTGCCAAGCTTGCTGCTATTACACTTGTTCCGATTTCTAATTTCTCTGCTGTTTTCCTGATGAGCTTTTCTGTTTGGGTGTCATTGTACAAGTCCAGATTGTGGCGTACTGGTGGTATGCTTGTGTTTTTCAACTCTATTTTTAATGTGGCTCTCATTCTGTCTAAGCCATCAAGTTTTATTCCTCCTAATACTGTGAGTTGCAGGATTTCATTTTGATAGATTAAGCTTTCAGGGTTTGCGATGTTGAACTTTTTTGCTGCCATAAGAAAAATATTTTTTTAGACCGTTTACGGGTCAAAGTTACTCTATTGAAGCTAACAAACAAAACTTTTAAAACTTTTTTCACTCGTATAAGGTTCTTATATTTGCCTACATTAACAATATCAAGGGCTTTTTAGCTCTTTTAAGGCTTTTAATATGACTTCATTTGGTAAGAAAACAGCACAGCTCCGCAAAGAGCAAAAAATGACTCAAGACGAGTTGGCGAAGCTTTTAAAAACTTCTATCTCTGTGATTGGTCGATATGAGCGTGATGAGATGACACCCAGTATTGAGGTTGCCAAAAAGATTGCTGGGTTCTTAAATACTACCGTTGGGTATTTACTTGGAGAAACGCAGGAAACAGATTTGTTTAAAGACCCTGATATGCTCGAACGTCTTAATAATATTATTGACCTTCCAGAGAAGGAAAAAGAAGCTCTTTTAATGAGTATTGATGCTTTTTTGAGGGATTCTAAAACCCGTAAGGCGTATAAAAAATAAAACGCCAAGCTGCAAGCCTGGCGTTTCTGTTATTTTCGTTTTAAGATTTCCAAAGGATTTATTTTCTCTAAGGATTTATGTAAGCTGTCTGCATCTTCTTCCGACCCTACTATGAAAGTAGTGCAATCAACTCTTTCTTGACCTTCTCCTACACCGTAAGTTCCAGTAGATCCACTAAAAGCATAAACCTTATCCTTATTTTGTTTCATCTCCTTACTATCCCAACAGTAAAAAAATTCTTCTCGATTACCTGATTTATCTTCAAAATAGTACCATGTCTGTGAAACAGAAGGCTCTAAAGGCATTGTTGTTTTTAATATTCCTGTTTGAGGTATTTTAAAAATAAATTTTCCGTCCTCTTTTTTTATTTCCGTTCCATCTTTCTGATTATGTATAATCAATACAACACCCTTAAAATTCTTAGGAAATATATATACTTGCTTCATACTTATGCTTTTAACATAAATAAACTCCCACATTATTGCAATTACAACAATGGCAGATATAACAATAGATGTAATGATAAAAAACTTTTTCATTTTTATTCCTCTGATTTATCCCATGTTCCTTGTACTCGTTTATTCCATGCATCAGGACTCATGTATGTATCATTTTCTTGGTCGTATACTCCTTGAAAATTTCCGTCATCATCAAACTTTATTTGCATATCTACATTAAATAAAAATTCTTTATTATCACCAAATAAGTTGCCTAGTCCGCCTTCTTCTTTTCTTGCTCCGAGGAATAATTTAAACCCTGATTGGTCTTGAATAAAGGCTTCTGTACTTGGGAATTTATCACCTGTAAAAGTCGCATTTACAAAGAGCATTCCCGTTTCCATATTTTCGGTAATGCTAAAATTTGCATGAACATCCAAAGCAGGTGTTGCCCACTGAGGTGTAATGGGGTCTTTACCCCAATAGTGAAAGTTAAAAGAACCTATATTATTTCCGAATGAATTTGTTGTTGTTTGAACTGGAGAAATGTTAGCCGAAGGTGTTCCTGTTTTCTTTTGTGGAGGAATTGGAGACATCGGATTTAATGGGTTAGGTGCTCCATAAAACAAGGTGTAATCACTTTTAACTTGTGAATTAGTTATTGCTTGCTTTTGTGGGTCGAAAGTGAAGTTTAACCAAACTCTTGACGTTACATCATTTGAGGTTACTGTAGAAGGACCTCTTCCATCACCCCTGAACGCTCCACCACCTGTAGTTGAAGTAGATATAAATGAACGTGCCCATACTGGCCAAGGCCACAATCCATCAGCATCAAACATCAAAATTGGATTATTAGCAAAAGTAGAATACGGAGACAATCCAGGCATTTTATGAGCCATCTTATCTCTTGACCATCTTTTACCAGTTCTTGGGTCATAGCCATAATCCCCAAAAGATATGTGATTTCCGCTGCCTTTGACTTCATCATCCTTTTCGTGTCCGTTAAAGCCGTA
>CAMPHX010000075.1 GCA_946886085.1 uncultured Flavobacteriales bacterium
GTATTATGTATAGAGCAATTATAGTAGATGACGAGAAAGGTGGAAGAGAACATTTGGCCACCATCTTAAAAGAGTTTTTCGATATAGAAATTAAAGCTCATGCTGCCAATGCAAAAGAAGCTATTACCGCTATTGAAGAACATCAACCCGATTTGTTGTTTTTAGATATTGAAATGCCAGGAGAAAATGGTTTTGATTTATTAGAAAAATTAGAAAATATCAATTTCGATGTGATTTTTACAACTGCTTATGATCATTATGCTATAAAAGCCATTAAATATAGTGCGTTAGATTATTTATTAAAACCCATTGATGCAAATGAGTTAGAAGCCGCCATAAACCGATTTAAATCAAAAATTAGAAACCAAGAATTAACTAATAACAAACTAAAAACACTACTCAACAATTTATCTTCTGGTAGCAATGGTCAAGAACAAAAAATTGTTATCCATGATGGCGAAGGCTTGAATTTTATTAAAATAAAAGACATTATCCGATTTCACTCTGAGGGAAGTTATACCGATGTTCATGTGGTTGGTCAAGACAAACATTTTGTTACTTCAAAACAAATTGGCGAGTATGAAGAAATGTTAGTCAATGAGAAATTTTATAGAATTCACCGCTCTTATTACATTAATTTACTCCATGTAAAAAAATATGTTAGAGGAGATGGTGGTTATGTTATAATGAGTGATGGTTCTAAGCTTGAAGTATCTCGAAGAAAAAAAGCAGAATTTATTCAATTACTTTCCCAATAACGCTTTTAGCTTTTTTGTCATCTCTAAATTTAAAAAAAGCATTTAAAAAGATAGCCGATAACACAATAGCCATCCCTACATAAAAACCTGTTGACATTATTTCACTTTCGGGCCACAACAAAACGGCTATAATAATAGAATAAATAGGTTCTAAATTAATAGAAATTACTACCGTAAACGGAGAAATTTTTTTCATTACTTCTACCGACATAATAAAAGCAAAAGCAGTACAAATTATTCCTAAAATTAATAACCATTTGATATCTGAAACCGGAATAAGAAAAGCCTCCATATTGCCTAAATTCATAAAAATTAAGTAGCTCGATAAAATGACTAATGCCCCTAATAATTCATAAAAAGAAAGTGTTTTGGAGTTAGTTTCTTTCACTAAAACACCATTAATTACCGTAAACCAAGAGCTAAATACTGCCGCTACAATTCCCAATACAATTCCTGTTAAATAGCTAAATTCAAAATTGAAAATCAATACTAATCCCACAATAATTAGCAAACCCAAAAACAACTCGTACCCTTTAATTTTTCGTTTAAAATAAAGCGGTTCAATCAATGCAGTAAATAAAGTACTACTCGATAAGCAAACCAATGCTATAGAAACAGTAGATTGTTTTATCGCCTCAAAAAAAGCCACCCAATGTATGGCAATTAAACACCCTACTATAAAGGTTTGTTTCAATATTTTTTTATTGATTTTGAAAGAATGTTTGCTTATTAAAAAATAGATAGCAATAGCTGCCACACCAATTAAAACTCTATACCAAACCAATAAATACGAGTTGGCGGAAATCAATTTACCTAAAATTCCGGTTAACCCGAAAATAAGCACCACTATGTGCAGCCAAAAATGATATTTATATTTTTCAAACATTTTTTAAGGCATAAAAAAAGCAAGGATAATTAAACCCTTGCTTTTATTGAAAGTTAATTATGTATTATTTTTCCTCTTGATTCTCTTGAGCCGGAACAGGTGCGTTATTCATGTTTGGCATTGTAGGAGCAGCTTTCTCATCAATTAATTCTTGAATTTTTGAATCACCTGCCTCATCATCAGTAACCGTTTTTGTTGGGTTAACAGCAGATGAAGCAATGCTCAATACTACCAAAGCAATCCCTAAGGTCCAAGTTGCTTTTTCTAAAAAGTTAGTTGTTTTTCTAACACCCATAATTTGGTTATTGGCAGAAAAAGCTGAATCTAAACCACCTTTTGGGTTTTGAATTAATACGATCAACAAAAGCAAGAAGCAGATGATGATAACTAATACTGTGATAAGTGTAAACATTATTTTTGTTTTAAGTTTTTAATTTGGGTTGCAAAATAACTGCTTTTTTTTGGATATTTCAAACTTAATTTTTCATACATTTCTATCGCTTTCTGATAATGTCCCTGATCAACGTGGATAAGGGCTAGCGTCTCGCTTACCATATCAGAATTATCTACCACACTTAGCCTTGCCATGTTTATTGGAGAATAAAATTCGGTCTTTTTAGGTTGAATTTTAGGATCTTCTTGAATAAACTTATTAATTAAATCAAATTTATCGATGTTAGAAGTATTGGTTTTAGCATCATTAGTAAGTGGAACATCACCTTTAAAATGCGACAACCATTCAGCAAAAGAATGTGGTGAATCAACATCAAAAGTGGGTTGATTGCTTTTAGCCTCCTCTTTTTCAGTTGATGGTTGTTCTTGAGTACTCGATTTTTGTTTGTCTTCTTCCGTTTCCAGTAAAATATAACTATTAATTGCTGCAGCTCTTAATTGTTGTTCTAAAGCATCAATTTTTGTAGGTTCTTTTGGTTTTTCTTCTTCAACTTGCTTTGTTGTTGCTTTTTCTTCAACAACCTCATCAACCAACTCCACTTTTTCTTCAATCTTCTCTTCTTTAATCGTTGATTTTTCTACTATTTTATCTTCAACTTTTTTCTCAACAACAGCATGCAATTGATAAAACAAATGTTGTCTGTCGGTACAATAAACAGCCGCTTTTTTAAGGTATTCTTCAAATAAAATATCGTCATTTTTTTTGAGTAATCCGGCATACATTAAATGAGCAGTTTGGCAATAAGGAAATTCATCCACCACAAACTTGAGCTCATTGGTGTTTTGGCTCAACATGGTAGGGTTTTTAATACTTTCTATAAATTGCGATTGCTGCATAAAGCAAAGGTATAAAAAAGTGTTGAAAGTTTGAGGTTTGAGGTTTCCCTATTTGTCATTCAGGAGGAACCTTGTTGGAATAAGAGACAAAGTTAATTTAGTCTTGATGTTTAATAGAATTATTCCATAATTAATACGCGTTGAGTGTTCTTTTCAAGTTTCCTTCGGTAAATAATTTGGGACTTCCTTACCGCTACTCAACAGGATTCCTCCTGAATGACATGATATAATGGTTTTTCTATACATCCCTAAACTCATAAATTTATACCCTCATAAACTAAACTATCCACCTTCACAACCCATTGTTAATTAAAACTTATTAAAGGCGTTTTTTAAGCCTCAAACACATTTAATTTTGAAACAACCATTTAATATATTTACTTTTTAGTGAAATGATTATTTGGCAGCTCTATTTGACTGATAATAAATTATTAATATAAACAGATAAAATAGAAAATCATTATTTCCGTTTCATAGCTTATGCGTTGGCTTAAAATCATTGGATATTCATTAATAGTGCTGTTGGTGTTGATTACCACTTTTAGCATTGTAATGTCGTCTTTTTACGAAAAAGAAATTAAAAAATACATTGTAGAAGCCATTAACGAACAAGTAAATGTACCTATAAATGTTAAAGACCTCGACTTTTCAGTACTTAAAAAATTTCCTTATGCTTCGGTAGAGTTTAAAGAGGTGGAAATTTCTTCTACCAACCACAAATCACCATTATTAAAGGTAAAATCGGTTTATTTTCAGTTTAATATTATCGATTTACTCAACAAAAAATACGTGCTGAAAAAAATAAGCATAGAAAATGGCAGCACTTTTATTTTTATTGATCAACAAGGAAAAGATAATTTTCATTTTTGGAAAACCAACCCTGAAAGCACCAACCAACCAATTGCTTTTGAATTGTCGGATGTGCAATTTAAAAATATGGACCTTAATTACCTCAACGACTATAAAAAACAAGACATGGGCTTGGTAGTAACCAAAATGGATTTCTCAGGAAATTTTAATGAAAATAGTTATCATTTAGAGACCAACATTGCTTTACACATCAACCAACTGAATAGTAAAAACGAGGCTTTCCTGAAAGATAAAGATATTAATATGGAAGGTAAAATTGAGGTAAACAAACAGCAATTAAGTTATAAAATACAATCGGGAGAAGTAAGCATAGAAGAGCTTATTTTTAAGTTAGAAGGCATTATTTTAGATAAAAACGAAGAGCTGAATTTACAGCTTAGCTCCAAAGGAACGGATGTAGATTTTGCTACACTTTTCTCTCTACTTCCGGCACAAATGCAAGAATCATTAGCTGCTTACGATGCTAAAGGGGTTTTTAATTATCAAGCCCAAGTTTCTGGCATATTTTCGGCTACTAAAACCCCTCATGTAGAAGCCGATTTTCAGGTGAAGTCAGGAAATTTAAAAGAGAAAAAATCAGGTTATGAGCTTTCTAACATTCATTTTTCGGGAATTTACAACAATGGAGCAAACAACCATGCACAAACTACCAAGTTAAACATCAACGATTTTAATGCCGATTTCGGTGCGGGACATATATCAGGAAATTATGAAATTGCTAACTTCCAAAACCCTTATATTCAACTAACTTCCGAGGCTAATATAGACATTGCCATGGCGAAAGAATTTTTTAAATTAGATTCGTTGGAAACCGCCACAGGAGAGCTTATTTTAAACGTGGCATACAAAGGCTACATCAGCAACTTGCAAAAAATTAAAGCTTCGGAATTGCAGCAGCTTAATGCTACAGGAAATGCTCAACTAATCAACACGCATTTAAAATGGCAATCGAAGCCTTACCAATTAATTAATGCCAATGCTTATTTTGAGTTTAACAACAACCTTATAAAAATTGATTCATTAACCACTACGGTAAATCATTCTCCGGTATATATTTCGGGAGTTTTTAAAAATTTGTTGGCATATTTATTTGTAGAAAATGAAAAATTGGAAGTAACGGCTTCGTTTACATCTCCTAAATTTATGTTAGAAGATTTTTTACTACAATCTTCCTCTTCCAGCCAATCGGAGCAAGAGGTGAGTTTGCCCGACAACATCACCTTTACCTTTACAACACAAATAGATACTTTTTTGTTCAGGCGATTTAAAGCACAAAATTTTAGAGGCGTTATCCAATTGGAAGACAATTTACTTTCGGCTACCGATGTTTCTTTTAATGCCATGGGCGGACATATTAAAGGAAGTATAGCTTTAGATAATGAAAACCCTAACGAGTTGCTCATTACCAGCAATGCTAAGATGTTCGATATTGATATTACGCAACTGTTTTATCAGTTCGAAAATTTTGGACAGACGGCTTTAGATGCCGAAAACCTGAAAGGTAAAGCAGCTATTGCGGTAGATTTTGCTTCCGTTTGGGATAAACATTTAAACGTAAATAAAGATAAAATTTATGCTTCCTCCACCATCATTATTAAAAATGGCGAATTGATAGACTACGAACCAGTAATGGCGTTGAGTAAATTTATAGAAGTAGAGGAGCTGAAACGCATTAAGTTTAACCAGTTAAAAACGGTTATAGAAATTAATAAGCAAGTAATAAGCATTGCGAAAACCGAAATACAATCTTCGGCTACTAATTTAACCCTTTCGGGAAGCCACCATTTTAATAACGATATAGATTACCGCGTAAAGGTAGATTTAAGCGAAATCCTATGGGATAAAGCCAAAAAACGCAAAAAACAAAATGAAGAATTTGGCTATGTAGAAGATGATGGATTAGGAAAAGGAACGGTATTTTTAAAAATTACGGGCAATGTAAAAAACTACAAAGTAAGCTACGATACCGAAGGGTTAAAGACCAACATGAAAGAAAACATACAGGAAGAAAAAAGAACCTTAAAAAGCATTTTAAACAAAGAATTTGGATGGTTTAAAAAAGATACTACTATTACCAAAGAAGAACCTAAGAAAAAAGACGGGTTAAAAATTGAATGGGAAGAAGCCGAAGACAACAACACCAAAGAAGATACTAAAAAGAAAAAAGAGAGTGAGAAAAAGAAAGAAAAAACAGGCTTGCGTAAGTTCTTAGATAAAATTGCCAACCCTAATGAAGAAGAACTAGAAGAAAATAAGGAGTTTTAGTGGGGGGGGCAGCTTGGCTAAAAAAATCGTGGATTTACTTAACGGCAATAAATTTACATAAAAAGAAAGGTTAGTCATGTTCTTTAAGTGTTGTTAGGTGCTTTTGTTTATGTTTCATAAGTTACACCATAACTATCAAAGTTCACTTCCCCAAACGAATAATAGGTGTCAAGGAATTTTTTTAATTCCGTATCTATTGATTCATTATCAATTCTATTGTAAATACTTCTGATATTAGGTTCACTTTTTGGATGAATGTGACTAAATAATATAGTCGAACCCATGTCGTATTTTTGAATTTTATTCTTTACAAATTCTTTCGTTTTAGATATGTCAATATACTGATTTTTCTTATGTAAGTCATAAACTAGATTTGTTATGTCTATAAATAATACTAAAGAATTGGAACAATATTCTTCTTTTCCTTTTTTATTTATTAC
>CAMPHX010000076.1 GCA_946886085.1 uncultured Flavobacteriales bacterium
GCTGGTTAGAGCATCGGTTTGTGGTACCGAGGGTCGTGGGTTCGAGCCCCATCTTCCACCCATTTTAAAGCTGCTTTTCGAGCAGCTTTTTTTGTTTTATGAGTTATTATGTTTACATATTATATTCAAAAGTTTTAGACAAATATTACATTGGTCAAACTAATGATGTAGGTAAAAGATTAGAGAGACATAATAAAGGATATGAAAAATTTACTAGTCGGGGAATACCATGGGAATTGAAGGGTTTTAAGGAGTTTGAAACAAGAAAAGAAGCAATAAAGGAGGAGAAGCGAATAAAAAAATTTAAAAGCAGGAAAAGAATTGAAGAATGGCTGAGGGTCGTGGGTGCCGAAAAATAGAAATTTATAATTTCTAAATTTTTCGAGCATCCTCGTAACAAAAAGAAATTGAAAATTTCTGTTGTTACGGGATTCGAGCCCCATCTTCCACCCATTTTAAAGCTGCTTTTCGAGCAGCTTTTTTATTTCCTATACTTCATTAATAAATTAGGGTAATCTGAAATAATACCATCAACATCTCTTTCTATAAGTTTTTGAATGGTAGCTTCGTTGTTTACTGTCCAAACGTGTAGTTCCTTACCAAAATCGTGTACTTTTTCTATAATGGCTTTGGTAGCATAATCGTGTTTCACAATTACTTCATCTACAAAAGCGTACTTTTTTAATGGTCTAATATTCAATCCTTTATCAAAAGAGAGTGGGAGGTGAGCATGTTTTCCAACGAATAATTTACCTAACCTAATGCTCTTATCTAATTTATTAATCCTGAAAAGAGCTCTGTCATTAAAAGAAATTATTTTACACCAATCTTTAGCATTTTTATTTTTAATGATGTTGATAATGTGTCTTTCAATATTAGGATAATACATGTAACTGTATTTGGTTTCAATAAGCAACTCTACCTTTCCATCTATTAAATCAATAACTTGTTCTAAAGTAGGTACTTTTTCATTGATATAAAATTTATTGAATTTGTATCCAGCACTAAATTGAAGAATTTCATCGTAGGTAAGATTTTTTACAAAACCATGACCTGTTGTAGTTCTTCTAAGTGTTCTATCGTGCAGTACAATAATTTTATTGTCTTTAGTTTGTTGAACATCAATTTCTATTCTATCAACCCCTAGTTCTATTGCTAATTGAATAGAAGCCAATGTGTTTTCAGGAGCTAATCCTGCTGCACCTCTATGACCGGTAATAATGATTTTTTTGTTTTCCAAAATAAATGGCTTAAGCTAAAATAGGTTCTGAATAATCATTCAGTTCGTTGTATACACTATCTCTTTCAATAGGTTTTCTGCCAACTTCTTTAATAAGATGAATCATTTGTTCGGACGTCATGGTAGGTTTTTGTTCTTCGGCACCAGCCATGGTATATATTTTTGTAGAATCATCAACTGTTCCATCAATATCATTTACTCCAAAAGAAAGTAATAGTTGGGTAGTTTTTCTTCCTATCATTGGCCAATAAGCCTTTAAGTGATTGAAATTGTCAAGGAAAATTCTGCCCATAGCATAAACTTTTAAATCTTCTATGATACTTACTTCTTCAATATCAGACATCTGATTATTTTTATTTCTGAATTTTAATGGAATAAAAGCATTAAAACCTCCTGTTTTATCTTGAAGGTTTCTTAGTCTGTTCATGTGGTCGATAAGGTGTTCGTATTTTTCTAAATGTCCGTAGAGCATAGTTGCATTAGAAGGCATACCAACTCTATGAGCAGCTTCGTGCATTTGTAACCATTGTTCTGAGGTACATTTATCTTTACAGATTTGAGCTCTTATTCCTTCATCAAAAATCTCTGCTCCACCACCTGGTAAAGAACCTTGTCCGGCATTTTTTAATATTTTCAAACCTTCTTCATAGCTCACTTTTGCTTTTTTACACATATAGTCTAACTCAACAGCAGTAAAGGCTTTAACATGAATATCTGGTCGAATTTGTTTAATATTTTCAATTAAGTTTTTGAAGTAAGCTAATCCCATTTTTGGGTGTACACCTCCAACAATATGTACTTCGGTAATGTCTTTACCGTCATAATTTTTAATTGCGTTATAAATATCTTCTTCAGAAAGTTCCCAAGCATCATATTCATCTTTTTCTCTTAAAAAACGAGAGTAAGAGCAGAATTTACAATCGAATACACAAATATTAGTGGGCTCTATATGGAAGTTTTTATTGAAGTAGGTTTTATTTCCGTGTTTTTTTTCTCTTATGTAGTTAGCAAGCGTTCCTAAATGGCTAAGTTCAGCGTTGTAGAATAAGTATGTTCCTTCTTCTGGTGTAATTCTTTCTTCGTTTAATACCTTATTGTAAATGCTTTTAAGCTGATTATCTGTAACAGTTGTGTTAAACAATGTTTTAATGGTAGTGTTGTCCATATATGGTGAAATTTTTAACAAAGGTAAGCATAAGATAAAAAAAAGAGCCTCAAAAAAATGAGGCTCCGTAAAAAAATTTAATAATAATTAACTCACTACTTAGCAATCAATACTTTTTTAGTGGTAATGTTATTATCGGTTTTAATATTTACAAAATAAATACCATTAGGTTGATTATCTATGTTGATAGTAAATAATTGAGTGTTTAGTGGATTGCCACTTGTGTAAACTAATTTTCCAACAAGGTTATAAATCTCAATAGTAGCTTCTTTTTTCTCAGTAAGCGCAACATTTAAAGTTCCATTTGAAGGATTTGGGAAAACTAAAATTTCATCAATATCACCTAAGATTTCTTTTTCGCCAGTTGTTGCACTATTACATATTACAGGAATAATAGCTCCACCATGAGTTATACTGTAAGTAGATAAATCAACCCATCCTCCAACTTCCTTTGCCCACACAGTATTTGTACTTGTAGGAGCGGCCATTAAAGCAACGGTATCACCATTTATTAATGTTGTATGATCATGGCCTACAAAGAAATTACCATTTAATGAAGGTGGAGTAGGAAGTGTCCACAATGTAGGTGTTCCACCGTTTCCTAACTGAGAAATTTGAACAGTTTGTTGAGCCAAAACACTACCTGGAGCACCAGCATTGACTCCCCAAACTTTTAGGTTAACATTACCAGTTCCTGAAGTACTAAAATAGTAAATAACATCTGTTAAGAAAGTTCCTGAACCAGTATAAGGCACTTTATCCGCCCATCCATTGTCATTATAACAATTCTGACCTAAAATATAACCTGACGGAAGTGATCCGTTGCAGTCTGGTCCCCAAACATAAGCTCCAGTTTGACCACCATGCTGTGCAAGATCCCAATTTGCAGCAGTAGAATCACAAACTTGACTACCTGCCGCTAAAACAGTAATGTAACCATTTTTAGTTTCAGTATCATTACTAGTTCCATCTCCAACAGTTAATGAAACGGTGTAAGTCCCTGCATTGTTATATGTAATAGTAGGAGGAGTAGCTGCTGTAGAAGTTGATGGAGTAACACCTCCTTGAGAAGTTACATCAAAATTCCAAGAGTTAGAAGTAATAGGGTTTGGTCCTGTAGAAGTATTGGTAAAAGTTACTGTTTGTCCAGCAGTAATGGTTGTATTGTTAGCTGTGAAATTAGCATTTAATGGAGCTACTCCACAAGCAGTAGATGTTAGTAAAGAACCTCTTCTTGGAGAGTTTTGTAATACTACATCCATTCTTGCTTTTTGACCTGCAGAAAACATATACATACAAGCATCTGGCACATAATCCATGTAATTCATAAACATTTCTCCTGTTGTATTTCCTGAACAAGCTCCAACATTATAAGGATGAGTTCTACAGTTATAGTTAGCTGTTTGTTGAGTAGGTGTATCATTACAGAAATCATTTCCACAAGTACCATCTCCCCAAATATGACGAAGACCTAACCAGTGACCAATTTCATGTGTTGCTGTTCTTCCTTTATTGTAAGGAGCACTAACAGCACCTGTCGTTCCGAAAGCATTATAAAGAATAACTACTCCATCTGTATTAGCAGCACCACCATTGGATGGCATACCTCCTAAACCTGAAGAAGAGGGAAACTGAGCATATCCTAAAACACCACCTTGAATATTAGCCACCCAGATGTTGAAATACTTAGTAGGATCCCATGATGTTTGTGGTTTCCATGTACCATCTATTTGACTTGTAGTTAGTGATGTAGTTCCTACATTAACTCTATTAACACCATTTGTTGGTTGGTTGTTAGGATCAATTTGAGCCAAACAAAATTCTATATCACAGTTACCAATAACCGATTGAAAAGTAGAAGGAACATTAGAGATATCTGTATTTGATGCAGAAAAATCTTGATTCAATGCAGTTATTTGAGACTGAATTTGAGTCATACTGATGTTTTGTGTTGAGTTTCCATACAAAACATGTACTACCACAGGAATTACTCTTGATGCCTTATTGTTAGCATTATCTTTAACATAGGTTTTTAATTTTTCTTCCATCCAAGTTTCAAAATCTTCCACGGATTCCATTTGTGGATTGGCTTGTTGGTGTATTTGATGCATTTCATCAGAAAAACATCTAATATGTCCACTTGGGGTTTTTGTAGCGTCTTGAATTAACTGTTGAGTTAAGTTATCATCTAACGAAATGTTAGCTTTTGTCTTGGTTGTTTCAATTTTGTTACCACTAATTTGACCATTTAGAAAAACAGTAAATAGTATTGAAAATAAGCTTAATAATGTAAATTTTTTCATGAAAGTTCTAGTTTAATTAATGCCTACCAAATTTACGGATATAATATTATTTAGAAAACAATAGTTTGCTCAATTATTAGATTCCTAAGATAAAAAAATAGTAAAGCAACCTTTCATGAAATTTTTTCGTCTTAGCTGTATTAAGGAGATAAATTTTTAAAAGTTAATTAGATAGGTAGTTAAATCATAAAAAATCTCCTCCCTTTGAATTAAAGTCCCTTAACTTATTTGAGGGACTTTTTTTATGGGAAAATTTTGTCTGGATTAAGTATGTTATTTGGATCGAAGATAGATTTTATTTGTTTTTGCAGCGACAACGTTTTTTCGTCAAAAGGAATGTTCATATATGATTTCTGAACATAACCAATACCATGTTCTCCTGAAATAGTACCTTTTAATTCTACGCAAAGCTGAAAAATTTCTGCTATTCCTTTCGGCAATTCATTATTCCATGCTTCATCACTCATGTCTTCTTTAATGATGTTTACATGTAAGTTTCCATCTCCGGCATGTCCGTAGCAAACTGATTTAAATCCGTATTTATTTCCTATTTCTTTTACACCTTTTAGAAGCTTGGGTAATTCTGCTCTAGGCACTACGGTATCTTCTTCTTTATAGATAGATTGACTTTTTACTGCTTCACCTACCACTCGCCTAATCTTCCATAGTTTCTCTTTTTGAGTGACATCATCGGCAAAAAGAATTTCTCCAGTTTTAAAATTTTCTAATACCTGATAAATGAGTTCACAATCTTTATATAAAACATCCATATCATTTCCATCTACTTCAATAAGTAAATGAGCTTCAATGTTATCTTCAATAACTATGGCAGTATCGTTAATGAACTTTTTTCCCCATAAAATAGCATCTCTTTCCATTAATTCCATTGCCGAAGGAGTTATGCCTGCATTAAAAATTGCCGCTACAGCACTACAAGCTTCTTCTGCTGAAACAAATGGAACAAGCATTAGTAAATCATGTTTAGGATGAGGAATTAACTTGAAAACTGCTTTAGTAATAATGCCTAAAGTACCTTCGCTGCCTATTAATAATTGTGTGAGGTTATAACCTGTAGAATTTTTAAGCACATTGGCTCCCGTCCATATTATTTCACCTGTGGGTAGCACCACTTCTAAATTTAATACATAATCTTTGGTAACACCATATTTTACAGCTTTAGGTCCACCAGAATTTTCTGCCAAATTACCACCTATAAAACAACTTCCTTTACTAGCAGGATCCGGAGGATAAAAAAGTCCTTTAGCTTTTACTGCTTCTTGAAACTCTTGAGTAATCACTCCCGGTTCAATGGTAGCTTGTAAATTTCCTTCATCAACCTCGATAATATTGTTAAAACGTTCCATAGAAAGTAAAATACCTTTATTTACAGGCAAAGCTCCTCCACTTAAACCAGTTCCGGCTCCTCTGGGTGTTAGTGGAATTAAATGTTCATTACATAATTTTACAATGGAACTTATTTCTTCTGCTGTTCTTGGCTTTATAATTACTTCGGGAAAAAACTTCAAATCTTCCGTTTCGTCATGACTGTATTTACTTAAACTTTGATCATCCCATAAAACATATTTATCACCAATTAATGCTTGTAATTGTTGAATAATAGGAGGTGTTACTTTTCCATAAACAGACATATTGAACTATTTTTTGATGTGATTTTATAAAATCTAAAAATAATAAAATTAGAGAAAATACAGCCATTTTTTCTATATTTGCAGTCAATTAGGCCTCGTGGCGCAACTGAATAGCGCATCTGATTACGGCTCAGAAGGTTACAGG
>CAMPHX010000077.1 GCA_946886085.1 uncultured Flavobacteriales bacterium
GAGCTACATCCACCATTTTGAGAGGGCAAATATACTTTTTTTTTTAAACAAAATAATTCCACTACTATTTTTTATTTTCTAACTTAAAAAATATAGCTGCACCGCTTTTTCTTAACTTTGTAATTGATGAGCGATAAAAAAAATACTACCCTAAATGTAGAAGGAATGACCTGTGCCAATTGTGCATTAGGCATTAAAAAACAGTTGGTTAAAAAAGGATTAGAAAACGTAAATGTAAGCTTCTCAACAGGCGAAGTAACTTATGATAGCAATACAAAACTCAATACTCAAGAAATTATTGATAGCATCAACCAATTAGGTTATAAAGTGATTGATGCTCCTAAAGAACAAAAAGGATTATCATCCATTGAGAAAAAATTCTACATTTCGTTAATTTTTACCATTCCTCTATTCTTACATATGTTTATGCCGCACGATTCCATTTTAAATAATGGCTGGGTACAATTAGCATTGTGTATTCCTGTTTTTTTAATTGGATTATTTCATTTTGGAAAAAGTGCTTGGGGTTCACTAAAAACTGGTGTTCCTAATATGGATGTGTTGATTACCATAGGATCTACAGCAGCTTTTATTTACAGTATTGTTGGGATTTACCTCTACTACGGTACACACGAAGCACACAATTATTTATTTTTTGAAACTGCTGCAACCATCATCACCTTAGTATTATTGGGAAATGTATTAGAACATCGTTCGGTAAATCAGACCACCACCGCCATAAAAGAATTAAGCCAGATACAACAAAGTGAAGCAAAAAAAATAATGCCCGATGGCTCTACAACCATTGTTGGTTATGATGAAATTAATGTGGGAGACATTATTCAGGTAAACAGCGGAGATAAAATAGCTGTTGATGGAGAAATTATTAAAGGTACTGCTACTATTGATGAATCGATGATTTCCGGAGAAAGTACTCCTGTAGAGAAAGAAATCGGTTCAAAAGTGATTGGCGGAACAGTAATGATGGATGGAAGCATGCAGTTTAAAGCTGAAAAAGTGGGTAGCGAAACTGTCCTTTCAAAAATTATTGAAATGGTAAAAAATGCCCAACAAAATCAACCAAACATTCAGCGATTAGGAGATAAAATCAGTGCTATATTCGTTCCTATTGTGTTAGTTATTGCATTACTAACTTTTTTAATTGCTCATTTTGGTTTTGATATTAGCATGCAACAAGCATTAATGCAAAGTATCGCTGTATTGGTCATTTCTTGTCCTTGTGCCATGGGGTTAGCAACGCCAACAGCAGTAATGGTAGGAATAGGAAGAGCGGCAAAAAAAGGAATTTTAATTAAAGGCGGAAGCACACTTGAGTTATTTGCCAATGCTAAAAATATGGTATTTGACAAAACAGGAACGCTTACCACAGGAAAGTTTTCTATAAAAAGAACCAAACTGTACGCTTCTGTTGAAGAGCAAGAACTTAAAAACATACTTTTTAGCATAGAACAACATTCTTCGCATCCAATTGCTCAATCTATTGTAGCTTATTTAAAACCAGATGCTACACTTATTGATTTTCCTACTATTAATGAAATAAAAGGCGTGGGTTTAGAAGCTTTTGATAAAGAAAATAATCACTATCAAGTAGGTTCATTTAGAATTGATGAGACACAAACCAAAGACAATCAACACGCTATTTTCATTTTTAAAAACAAGGAACTTATTGCCGGAGTTGATATTGAAGATGAATTGAAGCAACATGTTCCTGAAACCATTTCCTTACTAAATAAACAAGGCTTAAATACAATTTTGTTAAGTGGAGATGTTCAGCAAAAATGTGAAGAACTGGCTACCAAAATAAATATTAAAACTGTTTATAGCGAACAACTTCCTGAACAGAAATTAGCAAAAATTGATGAATTAGAAAAACAATCGCCAACGGTAATGGTAGGCGATGGAATAAATGATGCCCCTGCACTTACTAATGCTTCTGTAGGTATTTCGATGAGTAAAGCCACACAAGTAGCGGTGCATAGTGCTCAAATTGTTTTACTTAATGATAAAGACTTATCTCAAGTATATGAAGCGTATTTAATAAGTAAACACACCTTAATTACCATTAAGCAAAATTTATTCTGGGCATTTTTCTATAATGTTTTAGCAATACCTGTTGCCGCTTTTGGTTTTTTAAATCCTATGGTAGCAGCTTTAGCAATGGCTTTCTCAGATGTAATTGTTGTGGGAAATTCTATACGATTAAAGACTAAGAAATTGAAGTAAGATTAATCAGCATTTAGTATTCCTAGTGCAAAATCTGTGGTAAGTCGTGCTTTCTGGTTTTTAGCAATTAACTCAATATATTTCAATTGCGTATTAATGTAACCCAATTCTCTGGCATTTACCATAAACAAAGAACTTTCTCCAGCCTCAAATTTTTGTTTTTCGCCATTTAATAATTGTAAGTAATCTTTAACTGTTTTGGCATATAAATTAGCCTGATTAAAAGAGGTTCCCAATTCATTCATAGCTGCTATAGCTTTGTAATTGATAACTGCTTTTTTATTGTCAAAATCAAGTTTGGTTTCATTAATTTTTAATTGAGCAATTTTTAAATCTCCTCGTTCTTTTCTTAAGAACAAAGGCATGCTAAACTCCAACCCCCAGTTGTAATTATTGGTATTATAATCTGCAAAAGCATCATTACCTAAAGGAGCTGTAATGGCATTATATTTTAAGTTTAGCTTAGGTTTAATCATTTCTTGTTTTAGTCTTCTATCTAACTGAAGTTGTTGTAACCTAAACTCATATTGAGCCAATTCGGGATGGGTTAATGAAATGCTGTCTAATTGAGCTATTAAATTTCCTGAAACCGCTAATGGTTCAACCATTTCTATCGTAAGTGGAATAGTATTTTCATCAATTTCTAACGGAATAATACCTTCATCCCACAAATAAACAGAAAGTAAGGCGGTTGTGTTTTTATAGTTTAATTCCGCTTGTTGATAGTTAAGCATACGATTTTGAACTTGTATGCTTGCCTCCACAGTATCGATTAATGGCACATCGCCAAATTTTGCATTTTGCTTTACTGCCTCAAACCTTTCCTCAGCTAAGCTTAAAGCTTCTTCATAAATTTTCAACGTATGGAAAGCATTAAACCATTCCCAGTAAGTATTTCCTGCATTATATAACAACTCATTATAAATAATTTGACGTTCTGATTGGGTGCTTTTTACAAAAATTTTAGCTTTATTTAATTCAGCTCTTCGTTCATCAATAAATAATCCCTGACCAATATTTAAAGACGCACCGGCATACCACAAACCTGCATTTGGCACATTATTTTGAGGATTTAAAAACACGCCTTTATTACGTTCATACCCTCCTCCAAATTCAAGTCCGTACCAAGTAGGAATTTTCAAGCCACTATTGTTAAGGTTGTAGTACTGTTTATCATCAAAATATTTTTGTGAAATTTCTGAAAACACTTTAGGATCAAACATTCCTCTTGACTTTTGTAAATAAGCTTCTCCTAATTCCAACTGTAGTTCGGCTTGTTTTGCAATGGGATGATTTCTCTTCACTAAACGCATAAATTCATTAAAAGCCAAGGGTTTTGGTTCAATAGATTGAGCCAACAACTCAGCACTAAAAACAACTAAAAATAATATGACGAGTGTTTTTCTTAACATTATTCTTGCGTAGTTTGTGAAACACTATTTTCTTCATTATAATCGTAATAATCTGGAGGGAAGCCATTTAAATTTCGCCATAGTTCGTACCAAATAGGAACATCTTTTAATAACGCTATTCCATTTGCTCCAGAACCAACCCTAAGTGCTTCTGGCCATTTTACATCATCTTTATCCGGAGCTACTAAAATTCTATATTTACCATTTTCACTTATAAAATTATCTATTGCTATTACTTTTCCTCCGTAAGTCCCATATGAAACATTTGGCCATCCCGAAAACACCACTGAAGGCCAACCGTCAAAAATAAAACGCACTTTTTGTCCTTTGTTAACTAATGGTAAATCAAATGGTTTTATATACATTTCTACTGCCAAATCATATTTAGCAGGCATTATACTTACCATTTCCTCTCCTTCTTTTATGGTTTCTCCAATTCCCGAACGAATAGCTTTAGTAACGTAGCCCGTTTGTGGAGCTGTAATGTAATACATCCCCTTACGAACAGAATAATTCATGTATTGATTTTGCATTTTAGTAACTACTGCTTCAGCATCATACATATTAGATAATGCTGCGTACTTTTCAGATTCGGCTTTTGATAGCTTATCACGATATTGATTAATAATAGAATTAATTTCAACCTGAGCATTAATCAATTCATTTCTGCTAGTCAGTAATTTATTCTCTGCACTTATCATTTTCGCCTGAGTTTCTTGTAATTTCAATTTTCTACTTTCTAAATCAGTAAGCGATTTCAATCCTTGTTTGTATAGCTCTTCTTGTCGCTCAAATTGTTTTATAGCTATTTGATAATTAGTTTTAGCCGCCTCCAAATCAACACTATCCGATAAAATTTTTAATTGAGCTTGCTTAATGTAGTTATTTGCTTGCTCTGTTTTTAATTTTTTTGTTTGAAGTAAGGCGTCAATTTGAGTATCTAATGAATTAATCTTATCCATATACGACCTAACCGAAAGCTCTTTAGACTTTATTTGGTCTTCTGTTCTTGATAATAGTTCAGGATCAAAATATTCATCTTTAACCTCAGAAATAAACAAGATAGTGTCTCCTTTATTTACAAAATCTCCTTCCTTTACAAACCATTTTTCAATCTTACCTGCAATAACAGAGTTTATGGTTTGTGGTCGTTGGTCTGGTTGTAAAGTTGTAATATATCCTCTAGAGCGAATATTCTGTGTCCATGGTAAAAAAACCAACATTAATAATACAAAAAACGATACCAACAATATTCTGGCAAACACCCTTGCAGCTTTATAATCTGTAGCTTTTGAGAAAGAAATATACTCCTTCATATTAATCTTTCCATCTATTCTATTCGTACTTAAATTGAGCATTTTCTTATCTTTTTTGAAATACATTAAACAATAATCCTTCTTTATTTAAAGCATCGTAAGAACCATAACCTATTGTTTGTCCTTTTTCTAAAACAAGTATAGCATCAAATTTTTTTGCAATATCCAAATCATCAGTCACTGCAATAATAGACCAAGTTTTATCTTCAGCAAAAATGTAATCTAAAAAGCGTTGTTTATCAATTAGCGGCAATTGTTTGTAGTTATCTTCCAGTAATAATAATCTTTGTTCTCCAACTATAGCTCTTGCTAAAATAATTTTTAAACGAATACTTTTTGGTAAATTTTTTCCCTCGGAAAGAAGCACAGTATTGTAACCTTGAGGTTGAGCTTCTATATAATCAATCAACCCTAAAATAGTTGCAGCATTTTTAATATCCTCAATAGTAATTGACTTTTTGCCAATTGAAATATTTTCAGCTATTGTACCTTTAAAAATGTCTTCTCTAGAAAAATTATCTCCAATATATGTTCTCAAATTTTCTTTACACAGACTATTAATTGGATATCCATCAAACACAATTGAACCATTAAACTCCTCATAAAGTCCGGCAATTAATTGCAACAAAAATGATTTTCCGGCACCACTTGCACCAACAACACTTAGTTTTTCTCCTTTATGTAAGGTAAAACTAATATCGCTAACAATAGGTGTTTTTTCATCTTTAAATTGATAGCTTAAATTTTTCACTTTAATCTCAACACCATTATCCTCCTTATTAAGTTTAGTTCCTTTATCCTCTTCTAAAGGTAAATCCGTTACTAAACCAATTTTCTCAACAGCAGTTAACACATCATAAATGGTTTCCATGCTTAGAATTAATTTTTCTACTGAAGCCAATACCAAAATGATGATAATTTCTGAAGCCACAAACTGACCAATATTCATTTGTTGATTTATTACCAAAGCACCACCTATAAGTAGTAATCCAGCAGCAATAATTACTTTAAACCCTACTAAGTTGATATACTGAGTCATTAATGTTTTAAAATGAGCTTTTCTATAATGAAGATAACCCAATACTTTTTCATCTGTTTTTGTTAAAGGCAAATCTGTTTTACCTGCTAGTTTAAAAGTAGAAGTAGTTCTAGCAACTTCTTCTAACCAATGAGCCACTTCGTATTTATAAGTCGATTCTGATAAACTTGTTTTTATCCCTTTTGGGATTGTATATTTAAAAATGAGATAAACTATTATCACTAAAACCAAACTAAACATAATGAAAACAGGATGGTAGAGAGATAATAGAATTAACCCAAAAACAATTTGTAAAGAGGCACTCGAAAAATCCATGATGATTTTTGCCAACCCTTTTTGAACAGAAAGTGTATCAAAAAAACGATTGACTAGTTCCGGCACATAATGCTTATCTACCGATTCAGATTTAATTCTGGGAATTCGATAAGCAAACTCAAAAGCAGAACGAGTAAATATTTTTTGTTGTAGATTTTCTGTAATAG
>CAMPHX010000078.1 GCA_946886085.1 uncultured Flavobacteriales bacterium
ACTAAATCCTGAATGGATAAATACGTTTTAACTTGTTTAAAAGAGGGGTTGTTTTCTACAGAATTGGCTTTTTTGCCTAATAAGATAAGCTCATCTTTATCGGTTCTCAAAATATTTTCGACAATACTACTCACATAAGGTTGGTATTCATCTTCACTCGGAAATACTGTAAAATAAGAAACATAGGTAATGTTATCATGAATATTTTGTAAGTCTTTAAGATTCTCAACAGGAACACTTTGCCCTAAATAAATAGAAGGATAGCCGTGTAACAGAAATTCTAAATGCAAATAAAGCAAACCCAATTCATGGATCTCGTTTAGCGGAAGAAACAACACAAAAACTTTATTGTTTTTCTCTGGAACTTGTAATTGCAGGTTTTCTATGTGTAAATGAATTTTTTGTTTAATGAGGTTAGAAACAAAATGCTCGTGAGCAGGTGTAATGGTTTTAGATTGCCATAACAATCCAATATCTTCGAGTAATTGAACAAAAATAGTAAGAAAAATTTCTCTGAATGATTTTTGCACCAACAACTGATTATAAGTAACATTAAACAACTTATAATCGAAATTGAGCATTGCCAACTTAAAAGAATTAATGGTATAATTGTTCACTCCTTTCTTCACTATCATTTCTCTTACTGCCACAGGAATTTTATCTTCGGGCATCTGAGCTATTTTGGAAATCTTATGTCCGTTATTGTTTAACAAGGAAACATTCAACAATTTCTGAAGGGCATCAAGTGAGTAATAGCGTATATTGGTATCAGTTCTCTCAGGAGAAAGTAACCCATAACGTTTTTCCCAAATTCTAATAGTATGTGCCTTAATTCCTGAAAGATTTTCTAAATCTTTAATGCTGAAAAATTCCTTAATTGTGTTCAATTTATTTTATTTTTTATTAAACAAAATTAGAACTTATTTTTAAACTTCAAGATTAAAACGATAATAAGTTTAGAAGTAAAAAAGCTTAGTGTTCAAACAACTCAAACATAGCGCAAAATGGGTAAAACCCCATCACTAAAAAAATGCCCTAACCTGAACCCCTCCGGTATGAATAAAATTGGTGTTTTCAGATTTTCTACCATTATAATTCAAACTCAGCTGCATGTATTTCGATAAGTTTTGTTGGTATGACAATTCCCACGTGCTATTAGCTCCATTTTGAAGTCCCTCCAGCATTTCGAATGCTAAAGAAACATTATCGGTAGCTGAAAAGGTGTTCTCAATATAATTAAAATTAGCTCTAACACTTCCTTTAGCAGCCATATTAAACCTCAACTCCACCCCTCCTTTTTTAGAAATAGATTTTTCTCCTCCATAAATAGGTTGATTGATTTTTTCTTTAAAGTTAAACAAAAAGCTAACCCTCACTTTAACACTTGGCTGAATGGCAAAAGTTGGTTCAATCTCTTGAATAAATAAGTTGTAATTTCTATTGGTAAAAAACTCCGAAAAATTGCTCTTTTTAGCTTGCGAAACCAGCACTACCAAGGTATAAACTCGTGTTATGTTCCAACGTGTTTTTATCGTATTCGAAAACTGATTTCTAGATTCCACTCCATTTGTCAGTAGGGATTTATCTCTATTATCTTGATAAATATAATCTGCTCCAAACTTGGTATTGGTTCTGTTAAAATAAAAGGTATTTAACACTCCCATATTAATGGTAACCAACGAACTATCATCAATATCAGCAATAAATGGATTAAAATAATCATCTTTATTACTTACTTTTCGGCTAGTACGGAAATTTGCTCTATTAGAAAAACGAGAGATTAATTTCTTTAATCCTTTCTCTGCTCCCCATAAAGCTTCGGGCTGTATAAATAAGCTTTGATTAAACTGGTTGGTGTAAATTTTTACAAACTCGTTGGTAGGAGTAAAAATTTTAATATAATTCGCTTGATCTCTAAAAACGGCTATTTCAAATTCATTTAAATCTTTTACGCCATTATTATTTAAATCGCCAATAAAAGTGTGTGTTCCTTGTCCGGGCTGTACCTCTACAAATAAAAACTCTTTTTTCACTTCTAACCCTGAACCTATCTCATAATAGGTATTGGTAGAAATTAAATTCTTTAAAAAATTGCCATTGTATTCCACTCTAGCTAAAACAGTCTCTTCAGGCTTTAAGGTAGTTAATGTGTTGGATACAATATGTAATTTTCTATATGTGTAAGTACTTCGTAATTTATGGTTTTTCATTTTCAACAAACTCATAGATAACTCAATATCTTCAGCTCTGGTGGCTTTTAAAAAATCGTTAGCAATAGGTACATTATCATCACGTTGTTTGTAGCTCAACATAAATTTATTTTTGGTAGTATCCGCATTATGAATAAAAGCTTGCAAAATAACAAATTCAAAACTCGAGGCAGTTAATGAATCGCTTTTATTAAGAAACAGTTTATTTTGCTCAGTTTCTTCGCCTACGCCAAGCACTACCCATCCTAATTGTTTTGTAAGAATGGCTTTATGTCGCAAAAATTCGGAATTATTTATGCCTTTGGTTTGTAGAAAACTGGCATTACTCACTAACTGAAATCCATTTGTTTTGTAGTTGATAGCTAATGCATTTTTAGCTCCTTCAATTAGCTCTAGTGTATTCATGTAATTAAAGGCATAAACAATATTTCCTTTGTCAGTTTTGTTTAAACCAACTGTTCCACCAACAATATGCTGGTCGGTATTTACAATAGCATTGCTAATATTCCAATCCCTTTCGAATTCTACCAATCTAAACCTTTCTATTGGTGTGAAATATTCTTGTACGTACTCGTAATTGCTACCAATGTTCAGTTTCCAACTTTCTTCTTTTTCTTTGTTTAAATCAACAATATTTTCAGAATTAAATTTAAAGGCATAACCAATGTCATCACCACTATCTTTATCAGAAAAAGTATTAATATCATTTTTAGAAATAGCTCCCTCCCAAGTTATTTTCGCATTTTTACTAAAAACATACTCTCCACCCAAGGTTGCCATTTGATTTTGCTTGGGAGTAACCAATAAAATAACCGGCTCGTAATTTCCTTGAGGTACTCCACCAATAGGTATTTGCCACTCATATACCTTTCCATTTGCTGAACTCTGAATTTGATTGTAATTACCATTATTCTCTCCCACATAGGAAAAGCCCAATTGATAAATAGCACTATCCGGATTAGTAGAATAAACAAAAACAGAATCGTAACCCAAAGAATCTATCATTTTATACAACACCTTATTTTCATCAAACTCTACCAAATTAATGTTAGGAATAACCGCATCTTGTATACTATCTCCAATTTCTGACAAAAATCTCTTATTTTCATCAGTTAAATCTTGTAATAAGGGTTGATCTTTTGAATCTTGTTCGGTATAAAAATTAAAATTAAGTTTGAGTTTGTCACTTTTAAACTCATTACCGAAATGAATAAGCGAACGAGCATAATTTCTATCTGAATATTGAAACTCTACCACAATTCTAGAATCTTTGGTTATTAATCGGTTAGAAGTAAAGGTTAACTCACCTGTGTTGTAATCTATTACATAATCGAACTCATTCCCTCTTTTCATCAGCATACCGTCAATAAAAACCTGCTCTGTTCCCGAGAGGATGATAATAAATGTTTCATTATCTGCACCTCTTAATCTATATGGACCTTGATTTCCTTCAATACCTAAAATTCTATTCCGAGCAAATTTACCTCTGGAAACAGCTGCACTGACAGTAGGAGTAATGGTTGAAGCATTTTCTTTTTTAGATGTAGGTACAGTAATATTAAAACTACCTCCTTGCACTTTTTTATTAAAATTCATAAAATAAGTATCAGGTCTCTTAAGATAAAAATCTCCGGCAGTTAACTTCCATTCATCGCTAAACAATTGAATATATACTTGGTCGAAATCTTGTAATTGCTGAGTATTCCCCTCCGCCTGAATAGGAATATTATCATCAGAAATAGAAGCCAAAATGCTAATCTCATCGGTAATTTTTCCTGATAACTGTAGATTCATATTAGAGTTTACCGATAAATCCTGACTATTACCAAATGCTACTCCACGAGAAATACTTCCACTTTTATCCAATCCGTTTAAGTAAAAAATATCTTCTGTAGCCACCGTATATTCATATAAAAAAGGATTTTTAGCTATTGCTCCACCTTCTTCAACTAGTTGTTTTTCTTTATGAAAATAGGGTTCAGAAAATGATAATGGAAAAACTCTATACCCCATTTTAACTTTTTTATTTTTTAGGTGAGCACCTTCTTCTTTTAAAATAAAAACAGCTTTTGCGTAATCTATTTCATAAAAATTACTTTCTAGCGAAATGCCATCAATAGAAATTATCTCAGATTGGGGCACTAAACTTAATGAATCGAGCTGAATAGTATCTTTATCTAATACAATTTCTTTCTCTCTATAATTGGAAATATCCTGAGACCATCCTATTTTGAATACCAAAAAGGAGAAAGAAATTAATATGATATACTTTATGTTTTTCAAACAATAAGAGTTTGTCAAGAGTAAACTTACAAAAAAAGTAATTTAATACAGAATTAAATAAATTATGCTAATGAACTATTTTATTTAGCATTTAGTATCAATTAAAAAGGACTTTGACGAAAAAAAATGATGAAAACTAAATTAAATTTTAGGATATTGTATCTTATATTTATATTTGTCCTTTAAAACAAAACTATATCATGAAAAAAGTAGTCTATTTAGTAATTTCAACAGTGTTATTATACAGTTGTGGAGAAAACAATAATAATAACAAAACAAATACTCAAACAGCAAAAGGAAATGTTCACTACGGTGGTGTATTCAAAGTTAATGAAACGGAAGATTTCAGAAGCTTGTACCCATTAAACGTTACCGAAGTTGTTTCTCATAGAATTGCCAATCAAGTTTATGAAGGATTAGTTAAATTGGATCAAGAAGACTTGTCTATATTACCCGGATTAGCAGAAAAATGGGTAGTAAACGAAGATGCTACCAAATTTACTTTTACACTAAGAAAAGGGGTAAAATTCCATGACGACAAATGTTTTGAAGGAGGAAAAGGTAGAGAAGTAACTGCTAAAGATTTTAAATATTCTTTAGATAAACTTTGTGAAACAGATCCTTCTAACCAAATGTATTGGTTATTTAAAGATAAAGTAATTGGAGCAAACGAATATTATGAATCTACTGTAAACAAATCTCCACTTCCTGAAGGCGTTTCTGGAATTAAAGTGGTTGATGACTATACTATAGAAATTAACTTAAACTACTCTTTTGCAGGGTTTTTAAATATCTTAAGTCATATTTCTTGTTCAGTTTTCCCTAAAGAAGCCTTTGATATGTATGGGTTAGATATGAGAATTAACTGTGTAGGAACAGGTCCTTTTAGAGTTAAAAAAATTAAGGAATCTGAAACTGTGATTTTAGAAAGAAATCCTGATTATTGGGGCGTTGATAGTTATGGAAATCAATTACCTTACTTAGATGGAATTAAATTTTCATTCATTAAAGAGAAAAAAGCTGAGTTATTAGAATTCAGAAAAGGTAATTTGGACATGGTATTTAGATTACCATTAGAAATGATTAAAGAAGTGGTTGGAGAATTAGAAGAAGCTAAAAAAGGTGGAAACAAACCTTACGTTATGCAAGTTGTTCCTGCCATGAGTGTATTCTATTTAGGGTTACAGCACCAGCTTCCTCCTTTTAACAATATTGATGTACGAAAAGCTTTTAATTATGCTATTGATAGAGAATCCATTGTTACTTACACTTTACAAGGTGAAGGAAGAGCTGGACTAAACGGTATTGTTCCTCCATTTAAAGGATATGATTATGAAAATGTAAAGGGTTATGAATACTCTCCCGAAAAAGCTAAAGAACACATGGCAAAAGCAGGATATCCAAATGGTAAAGGGTTCCCTGAAATTACATTGCAAATCAATCCGGGTGGTGGAGATAGAAACGTTCAAGTTGCTGAAGTCGTTCAAAAAATGTTATCTGAAAACTTAGGAATTTCTATTAAAATTGAACAAATGCAATTTGCTCAGCACTTAGAAAACTTAGAAACAGGTAAAGCATTATTTTGGAGAGCAGGATGGATTGCAGATTATCCGGATCCTGAAAACTTCTTAAACTTACTTTATGGAGATCATGTTCCTGGAGATATCAATAGTAAATCATACATTAATTCTACTCGTTACCAAAGTGAAGCTTTTGATTCTGTTTTCAACGCTGCACTTAGAGAAATTGACGACAAAAAACGTATGGAATTATACCGTCAAGCAGATCAAATTGCTATTGATGATGCAGCTACTATGCCTATTTTCTATGACGAGAACACAAGATTGCTACAAGTTTATGTGAAAAATTTTCCTGCAAATGCAATGGAATATAGAGACATGACTGCTGTTTATTTTGAAAAAGAAGAAGAATAAAAATATTTAAACAACGAAATTTTGTTTAAGCATCCTATTTTAGTTAAAATAG
>CAMPHX010000079.1 GCA_946886085.1 uncultured Flavobacteriales bacterium
GTGTAAATACTCATAATATAAAGTTTTAATTAAAATTATTCATCATCATCACTAATCGTCCCCGGTACATATCTTAATCTTTTGTTTTTAAGGGCTTGTATTAATTTTGTGGCTCGGGTGACTCTAACTTTAAATTTTTTATGAGCTTTTTCTCGAATTTTTTTATTTGGTTTTCTAGCACCTCTATTGGGTTGTTGACCATACGTTCGCATTGCATTTCTTAATAATAAATTCCTTTTCCCAATTCTTGTTTTGGCTTTATCATGAATAGCGCCATCTATTTCTCCTTGGTATGCGTGAACTAGTGCATTTCTCCCGTGTGCTAATAATTCAATAGAGACTCTTTCTCCCATTGAAGGACCTCCGTCCTCTTGGAGGTCTGCGCCATGACAAACTCGTAAAGTGATATTACCAGAATAATCTTCCGGTACAATTTGAAGTAATAACTTTGCTATTTGATTTGCACTTAAATCTATAGAAGTTTTAATGGTTTTAGCTGTGTCTTCAAAAACGTCTTCTTCATCTCCAATTAATTCAGTATTACCATGTCCTACAATAATAATATCCTCATCCTTTCCAATTCTTTCTCCAGAAGCTATAAATTGCGTTATTTGGTGAATAACTTGAGCTCCATAATATTTCGCTCCTTCGTTTACTTGTCTTGTTTCATGTGCTGTAGGATGATTTTGAAGATATATCATCTTGGCTAGTTGAGCGACATTACTATTAGATGTTGATTTTAGCTGAGTTGGTGGTATACCATTGGTGGTTAATGCTTTTGCCCCCATCACATCAGCTTCTTTCTCCAACCCAACATTATCATTAATGTTCACTTTTCCTTTTAGCTGTTTGGTTGGAGCAACTCTACCTTGTTTTTGTTGTACCACATGCCAGGCTTCGTGGGGTAAATGCCTCTCTTGTCCGGAAGCGATATGTATCTGGTTACCTTGTGCAAAAGCATGAGCTTGCAGTTGGGCAGGTTGAGGAGAATTGTAATGTACTTTTACATCACTCATATCCAAGCCCGATAAATTTTCTATACCTGATTTTAAGTTGTCGGGCATCCCTGTTTTGTTTTCTTCCTGTTTAGTAGTAGGTATGGTTTTATGAATAGACGGTTGTTGGCCCGCTGAATAGTTATTTGCAGCAGATTGTAATTGAGTAGTACGATCAACTTGTCGACTGTTATTTGCTATTTCTTGTATTTTTAACTGTTTGGTAGAATTTGAGCGATTATCCTTAAACTGAAAAATAGACTTACTATTACTTTTCTTCTGAAAATTAGGATTAACCATGGATTGGCTTTCCTGTCTCTGAATAGATACAGCGTTTTCTTTCGGTTTGTCTGCATGAATATTCATTTTGTTATTCAGTTTAAGGTAATTTAAAGTTTTTTAATGCTGTAAAAACTGCCAATAGTGTTGCTTCAATTGCCGCGTTTGTAGCCGGCAGTGTACCAACTGCATTATGTAAATTTATATTTGCAGGAATTACATTCAGGAGATGATAAAATACTTGTGTTTTCGGGCTGTATGCGTCAGGAGCTCCTGCAAGTGGAGCTACTATTGCCTTAATATTAACTAGTTTAGCATTTGGGGTATGTCCTGAACTAGCTTCTGTCTTAATTAAACCGACTCCAACTGGCCGTTTGTTAAAAAAGCCTTCGATTTCATCTTTCCATGTATCTAGGCTAGTTTTTAGTATAATAGTATCTACAAGTTGTTTCGATATGTTTTGCTCATTAAGCCCTGCTTCACGATTTAACGGATCATACTCTAATCCAAAGGCAGGAGTAAAGTCCATTATTTCATGGAGCGTATGATAAGGAATTTGTCGGTGATCATAATTTTGTCTCCAAAATGCCATAATAGACCAAGCAACAGATGATATTTCACCTTTATCTCCTCCTGCTTCTTTAACCATTTGCATCATTCTAGCCGCTGTAAATGAATGTCTTGCCCACATTGGAATTTGATGTTGTCTTGCAAACTTAAAAGAGTCATGAGTTTCCTCTTGAGAATCTTTCAATCGATCAGCGGCTCGTTCTCCAGCAAGATCAGCAGGAACAAGACCATGAGTAATTGCGTTTCTTGGGATATGGCTTCCTCCAGGTCGATTGTAAGGCATTATGCCTCTAGGAAGCATGCCGGTGCGAATCGTTGCTTTGAAAGTAGGCATTCTCCCATCATCAAGCATGTGGTCACCTTGAGTACCAGATCCCTCTTGAAAGTATTTCATTAAATCATGTAATACAGCAATTTTGTTTCGCATTGAAAATGCTGCAGGATTATCTAAGACGGCTAAAAAACGACCAGGAATTTGTTGACCAAGTGCTGTTCCTACAGCATTTCGATTAAAGTACCTTCTGTAATCATCCCAACCAGCCCCAGGAGGGTTATCAACATCCAACTCTGCTACAATTGCAGCAGCGTTAGCTTTTCCAGCAATCCATTGTCGTATTTTTGTAAATACTGCATTTAAATGAATTTCTATTACTGGGTTATTGTAAACACGAGTAGCTAATACTTTTTCTTGATGTCGGTTTGGTTTTGAACTCACCCATCCATAAATTGCTTTAGCTGCATCGACATAATTACTATATGAACGTCCTTGTTGTTTTCTACCATATGCTGGGATACCTTTTCCATCTCCTCTTGCTACTCCTTGATTATCTTCAATCCATTTTTTAATTTGTCGCTTAACTAGCCCTCCCGCATTCGCATGAATAAAATTATAAACTTCTAACTCATAAGCGTCATCTCTATTTAAAGCAGCCTCCATACCATCAAAAACATTATCCGTAGTGGTGTCTATATCGGCTCCATTTCGAACGTTTCTAGTAAAATCATGAGCCCCAATTATTAGATACCTTTGAACAATTTTATGTCCTGCGATTGATTTATTTTTTACATCCTTTGAATTGGATCGAAATTGAACAGCCTTAGCACCCATCACATCCGCCTCATTCTCCAATCCAACATCATCATTAATATTAACCTTACCTTTAAGTTGTTTGGTAGGAGCCACCCTTCCTTGTTTTTGTTGTACCACATGCCAAGCTTCATGGGGTAAATGTTTCTCTTGTCCAGATGCAATGTGTATTTGGTTGCCTTGTGCAAAAGCATGAGCTTGTAGTTGGGCAGGTTGAGGAGAATTGTAATGTACTTTTACATCACTCATATCCAAACCCGATAAATTTTCAATGCCTGATTTTAAGCTGTCGGGCATGCCAGTTTTATTTTCTTTTCGTTGAATTGGCTGGTTAGCCATTTGTTGTACTTTCAGTTGTGTTGTTGCTTCAGGACGATTGTCTGTAAAAGCAACATTAGCAGAAGAATCTTTTTTACTGTTATGATTTCTTTTTTCACCAGAACTCTCCTTTTGAATGGCTTGTTTCATAGTATGATATATTTAAAATCCTGCTACAGCTTTTTTCTTTTGTAAGGTTTGATAATTTTTCGCATGCCTGTAAAATACCGATAGTTCTGTACGCATATCCTCAGCTCCATCATGAACATCGGTTTCTTCGTTCATTCTTGCGACATCGTCCAATCCTCCAGTTCTAAGAGTTTGTATGGCTGTGTTGAAAGGGGTAAGATCTATGTCTAATTTAGCATGAACGAAAGGTGTTAGTATGGCTAGTTGTGTAATTCTTGTAATTTCTGCCCGATGTAAATTATCTAAGGTTAATAGTTGCAGTGCTCCCTGTGTTCTGTTTATGAAGTTTCCTAATATTCCATAAAGTGTATTAACTTCATCTAAAACAGTTATGGTTTGAGGACCAGTAAGTCCGGTAATATGATAATCATCAAAATTATCACTATGAGCCTGTTGGGTATATGGTTTACCTAAAACTGTAACGGGGGTAGATCCAAAACCGTCTCCTTTCCATCTATCATGGAAAGTTAACCCCCTATTTGCAACATATCCTGGCTGGCCATACATTTTAATATCCCATCTGTAATTATGAGTTTCATTACCTTGTTTTTTAGAGGCATGAGCTTCCATTGTAACATTATCTTGTGCAGATTTCATAATTACTGAAGCCCAATGCCAATTCCATCTACCTTGATCAGTAAAATTATATCCGCCTCCAATCATACCATAGGATTGACCTATTTCAGGATTAACAGCCTCATTTTGGGTTGGAGCAGTACCAAAACTTGCATTTCTTTGCCTTTCCAATCCAATAATATTGTTATTAAGAGTTTGAACTAAGCTTTCAAGAAAATTTTGCATTCGATAATTAGCAAGATAATTGAGGTTATTCTCATAATGGCCAGGGTGAGTAAGGGAATTACTAAAATATTTTGCAGATTGAGCTTGTTGTCCGGTTAGATTTAAAGCTTGAATGATAGTAGCTTGTGGAAATCGGTTTTGAGCATATAGAGCAACTAAAGCATCTCTAATATTTCGTTGATTCAATAAATTTACTTGATGTAATTGATGAGCTCCTCCTGACGTTGCTTGAATCAAATGTTCAAGCTCGTTTGTTTCGTTATCAATATGTCTGACAAAACCTTCTAAAACTGCTGCTGATTGGAGACGAGTTGTTCTAGTAGTGTAATTTCCTGCGTTGAGTTGGAAGTTGGTATTAAACTGAGCTTGGGCCAAAGGATTGTTGGTTAACCCAATGTGAGTTTGAAGTGCCGTGAAAGCTAGACTTGTAGCTACTAAATTATTTCTATTAAATGAATTATAAGCAGCAGTCGCAGTATTACTAAAAGTATTTAAGTTGTTCCATTGCTGATACCATTGTTGTTTTTGTAGGGGGAGGGCAGGAGATTGTGCAATGATGTTGGCAATACGAGCATTTTCATGAGAACTTGCTGCATAGGCAAAGTTGTTACCAGCAACTTTTTCGTTTTCAATGAATCCTCCTATAATGGAAACAGCTCCTTTCTCACATTCAGAAGGCATCTCTACGCGATCACCAACACCTCTTCGTACTGTTAAGTTTGCAGGAACACCTGTTCTCAGATTATCTGCCCTGTCAGCATTGTGAACTCGTGGAGTAGCTCTCCGTAAGGCAGGAACATTTTGTAAGTGAAGATTAACAGCAGGTCCTTCCTCTAGTTCAATGCTTCCTTTTTTTTCTCGAAGGACTTGATTCGCGTTTCCTATATGGGCATGAGTTGCATAGAGTTCTTTATTTTGGTCGGCACTGCCAACTGCTATGCTAAAATCATTTGCAACATGATAAGCACCACGTATTACATATCGCTGTATTATATTTTTGGTAGATAAGGAAGAAGTATACTTGGCAGACTTAATATTTTTCATTTGTAAAGCCTTAGTTCCCATCATATCTGCTTCTTTTTCTAATCCACTATCATCATTAATATTAACCTTGCCTTTAAGTTGTTTGGTAGGAGCAACTCTTCCTTGTTTTTGTTGTACCACATGCCAGGCTTCATGGGGTAAATGTCTCTCTTGCCCCGAAGCAATATGTATTTGATTTCCTTGAGCAAAAGCATGGGCTTGTAGTTGGGCTGGTTGGGAAGAATTGTAGTGAACCTTAACATCGCTCATATCTATTCCCGATAAGTTTTCTATGCCTGATTTTAAATTATCGGGCATACCGGTTTTATTCTCTTGTCGTTGAATTGGCTGGTTGGCTATTTGCTGTACCTTTAATTGTGTTGTAGCGTCAGGACGATTGTCCTTAAATTGGACAGATTGTTTATTTTTAGAAACATTGTTTGGAGCAGAAAAAATAGGTTGATGTTCTTTTTTAGAAGTACTGTATGGTTGTATCATTAGCTTTAATTTATCTGAGGGAATAGACATAAGTTCCACACAATTTAATACAATGCTAAGATATATAATTTTATTAAAAACACCATCTTTTTTACTCTAAATTTAATAGTTTTTTAAAGAACAATCTGTTCGTTTATATTTATTTAGAGGGTGGAGTTAGATTTTATAAGGAATAATTATCAATTTCTTGTAAATGTTGTTATTGGGGCAGAAGAATCAATTTTTGACTTATCATTTCCTCATACACAAGTCTTAAGCAACTTTGTCCTTCGGTTTTAGCATCCCAGTACATTCCATGCACCTTAACATTATATAAGGTAAAGAAGTCAATAATTCCACTTTTGTGAGCTGAAACAACTTCATAATTAATATTTATTGGCTTACTTGAATCATTATTAATTCCAAATTGTGCATCGCCAATGGTTAAGTCATTTCTAAAATTGGTACCAAGAGCATCAGCAATGGAATACACATTTATCCAACGAATCTTATTACCCAATTCTGTGTTTCTATCATTATAAAATTGAGGATAATAAGATTTAATGAATTCAAAAGGAGTTCCTATGGTTATAAGAGCTTCACAAAATAAATTGGCATCTTTTGATACTTTATTGCCAAAAGGATTAATATAATC